>DAOUPY010000134.1 GCA_030625925.1 Fusobacteriaceae bacterium
ATTTTCATCTCTTCCAATCCACCATATTCTATATTTTCTAAATAATAATGGATAGCCAGACCTGATTTTCTTTTCAGTTCTTTTTCTACCGTCATATCTTTATCTTCATATTTATCTTTAGGAACTTCTTTATCTTCTAAATTCTCCTTTAATTCTATATTTTTTTCATTTTTTATACCTATAAACTTTCTATAAACTTCAGGATTAATCTTAAATTCTTCTATTCCTCTGTCTTCTTCTTTTTCCTCTTCAAATGGTATAAACTTTCCTACTGTCTGAGTCCCTCCATTTATCAATTCTTCCCTTGTTATATTAAAAAATCTTTCTATAGGAGGAATTAGAAGATCATTTTTCAAACTTACTACAACTTCATTTTTGGATTTCCCCTTAGTCGGCATGATACATAATATCAAGTTAGCACGAGGTCTAGTCATCCCTACATATATGGTATTTATCGCTTCATCTAAATATACTTGTTTATTGTATTCATATATTTTTGTTTCTTTTATTGCATTATTAAATATAGAATTAGTGAATAGATAATCTTCTACACTTTCATATTTTTCATCTAGTTTTGCCAAAAGCTGAACTTCATGAGTAGTTACGCCATTAGAAAATCCAGTAAGTTTATAACTCTTCGCTTTATCCTCTAATATCATATATTCTGTATGGAAATCCAGTCCTTTAGAACCATGAATTGTCATCAATACTACTGAGTTTAACTCCGATATTCCTATTTGTTTTAGACCTTCACTATTATCTTCTATATACCTCATGAAACTAGCTATATCACTCCCTTCATCCATAAGTTCTAAAAAATAATTTATATTTTTTATATCTCTAGAGGGATTATATTTTGTAGAAAAGCTATATTCTTCAACGATCTTTCTTCCAATTTCATCATAAGGAGTTTTTCTTACCTCTATTATTCTATCTAGTTCTATTTTTATATTTTCTTTTATTTCTCCTTCAATTTCTATTTCTTTATTTTCTACACCAACAATATAATTATTTATTTTTTTTCTATTCTCTAGACAATACTTGAGATCTTCCTCTCCTAAATTCAAAGTTTTCCTAAAAAATTCTAACAATGTCATAAAATCATTATGTATAAAAAAATTAAATAATCGCAGCATCTCCTCCACACAGGGGTGCTGCACGATAGAAAGACTGTTTTCCATTATGTAGGGTACTCCAAATTCCTTTAACTTATCCCCTATCTTACTGAGATCTTTCTTTTTTCTTCCAACTATCCCTATTCCTCTATAGTCAGATTTCCCCTCTTTACCTCTATTTGTAAACCTATCCCTAATATCTATTGCAATTTCAGAGTGAATCTCAGGGTCTACCATGACCGCTACAAACCCCTTATCATCTTTCTTGCAGCACTTAACTTCCTTATATTCCCATCTGTCATCTTCATTCTTTGTGAGGTGATTTTTAGAAACATGATCAAAAAATAGATTAACAAAATCAATTATCTTCTTTTCACTCCTATAATTTGTTGGTAACGATTCTACTCCAGCCCCCAATATCCTGTCAAAGCTTAGGAATAATCCCTTGTCCCCCCCACGCCACGAGTAGATACTTTGTTTTTCATCTCCTACGATGATTAGGTTATCGCACCCCTTAGCTATGGGCTCAATTATCCTCCACTGGGACACACTGGTATCCTGCGCTTCATCTAAAAATAAAGTTGATATTTTACCGCCAATTATCTCATAAAAATTATCTGTGACCACACCATCCTTCACAAGATCCAAATCTTCATCTATCATATATTCGCTGGTATAGTTGGTTATATCGGAAAAAGTAAACTTTTTTTCCTTGAATTTTATATCATCATAGATAGATCTAGTTATTTTTTCTATCTCTAATATATCCTGTTCATAGGGAAGTACCTCTTCAATAAAAATTATTCTTTCCAACAACCTGTGGATTTCACCTTGAACTTCCAAAACCTGAGCTTTTATATATTCCCTGGCCTTTCCTCCCATTTGAGTTCCATTAACAATTTTATTTTCCAAAAATTCTTTTCTTTTCTCCAATATAAAGGTTATTAATTTTTCCTTATCATCCAAAATTCCATGAAATTCTTCCTCTATAATCTTTCCTGCCTTAGCCAAAACTTTTTCATAAATCTTGCCATGATCTGTTACCAATTCATCAATTAATTCAAAAGTTTTTACTATATTTCTATACAATTCATCTTTTACACTCTCTGTATCGCTATTTGTTTCCTTTTTTTCTATCAGGGCAAACTTCCATCTCTCTTCAGATATTTTTTTAATAAGGTCGATATATTTCTCTACCTCTCTATCTGCTGTTTTTTCCAGGAATTCTTTAATCTTATGAAACTCCCCTCCCTTTATAATCCTGCTGAATACCTCTCCATAGATCTCCTCAGCTTCCACAGTGTTACTCATAGAATAAGTGTAAATATTCAAAGATGGTCCGATGGCTTTTTTAAAGATTTGAGCAATAAACGAGTCTATTGTATAGATCCTTATCTTATCTTTATTGAGCAGGAGTTCATTTTTCACCTTTTTTATCCTATCTGTATCTATCTCAATTTGCGGATACAAACTTCTTATATTTTCTTCCAATTCTTTATTCCCATTACTTAGGTCATCTAAAAACTCAAAAATCCTGACTTTGAGTTCTGCAGTTGCTGCACGGGTAAAGGTCATAAATAAAATCTCATTGTAATCCTCTCCCAGTAATATTCTAGAGATGTACTCTATAGCTAGTCTGTAAGTTTTTCCTGTTCCTGCACTGGCTTTCACCACTTTTTTATTTAATTTCATCTAATTCACCAACCTTACATATATCTAAATATTCACATCTGTCACACCTGCTTGTTTTATTCCTCTCAAAAACTCCTAAGTTCAAGAATTCTTTTAGTTCTGTTTCCAAGACACCTAATTTTTTTTCCTTTCCATCAGGATCTATCTTGTTTCTACCGGTTTCATCTTTCACTAATTTAATTTTTTTACTCTTTTCCAGATTTCCTTTATCCACATTAAATATATATTTTTCTGTGAGATCTGCCTCTCCTGCATATAAGATGCTGTAAAAATCTAGCTGCCTTTCATTTAGGTTTCCAGTTTTAAAGTCGACAATATAATCTCTTTTTTCGGTTTTAATTATGAGGTCAGCCTTAGCTCTTCCTACAATATCTATAGTTTTATTCTTTATTTTCCCCTCTAAGAATTCCTCTATTAAAAGTTCCTTTATTCGCTCTCCATATAACTCTTTAGAGATCTTCCTAAAAAATTCTCCTACACTGTCAGCCAAGTTTTTATAGATAATCTCTCTATAATACCTTTCATTTAATCTCGGCAATTTTAACCGTCTCCGACCTACTAGTTCCTCTAAAACACCCATAACTATCCCTACTTCTATCTTGCCTCTTTCCAGCAAAGAGTAATCTTTGGTTAAGTGTATTTTTTTAATACTGCCTCAAAGAGTTCGTGAGCAAGGTTTCCATATTCCCGGCGTGTGAGATCCCTATCTACCTCAAGTTCTTCTCTATCTAATTTCACCAAATATCTAAGATACATCTTGTATTTACAATTAAATAATTCGTCACACATATATGCTGTTATCCCAAAAGGAGCTTTTAGTTCTTCCACCTCAAACTTCATCTCACTAGGTTTTTCTCCCTCAAACAACTCTTCACCTGCTTCCAGTTTTTTTATTTTAGAATCAGGTCTTATTAATTCTAAATAATTTTCTGTTGTCAGTTTCAAATGCTTAGGAGTCACTCCAAAACTCTCCATAATCTCCTCCACAAATGGAGAAAGAGAACTGTCAGATCCCATATTCTTTATGGCTAATATGATGGAGTTCTCGCTGGTCATTACAGCTCTGAATAAATTATATTTTTCTTCCAATCTGATCTCATCTATCCCTTTTATCCCTAAGTTTTTTTTCTGCTGCTCTGTAAATAAAAATGTATTTTGCTTATTCTTCGGTATAAAGCTATCTGAAATATTCATAAGAACTAAATTTTTATTTTTCGTAGTTTTTATATCTTCGAGACTTTGTTTTCTTAATGCTGTCTCAAGACTTCCCCCTATTTCCTTAAACTCTAAATATTTTAATATTAATTTCAATAACCCTTCTGATGTTCTTCCCTGTCCAAAAAAGTTTTTCCATCCATCTACCACATCTAGGTCTTCTATAACTTCTATCTCACTGAGAGCCTCAAAATACTTTCCAATATTTTCACTCCCATCTAATAATTTTTCCAATTGTTCACCAGAGAAAGTAAGTTGTTCCGTCCATTTTTTTAGATCATCATAGGATCTCATCTTTTCTACATCTTCAAATATCCTGTAGATAAAGTTTTCTTCTCCTAGTTTTCCTGCTATGACATATTTCGTTAAATATTTATAACCTTCATTTACCAAGACCTTAAATTTTTCCAAATCGTCAGACATGATTTTATAGTATTTAAAAATTTCATCACCTTTGATTATATCTACCACAGTGTGAAGTTCCAATGCCAATTCACCGTTGATCTCCTCCAAGGTAGACAGCAGTTTATGCAGCCCCTCCAAGAGAGAAAAAATAGGCAGATCCGATATATACCTGGTTTCATTAAAAAAACTGTTATATTTATAGTTATCATTATTTGCATCAAAGATTTTGATATCTATATTATCTGTATCGCTATCTTTATTTTTATTTTCTATATCCAAGATTTTTAAAAGTTCTGTAAACTCATCGTCTAGAGTATACACCTCTATTTTTTCAGTTGATTTTACTGTCTTATCACCTATATTTATATCCTTTATTGCCAGAGTTTCCTCACAAAAATCATCTTTATCCATCTGTAATTTCAGTATTAAAGTAAATCCATCTGCCTTTAGTTTTTTAACTATCCACTTTTCTAATGGAGTAAAATGAATCTTATTATATATAACTATATCTTTGTATCCATTCAGACTTTTAGACGTATAATTTTCATCTTTTATTATAAAAGTAGGGTCTGTATAGTTTTTCTCTGACAGAAATTTTATATAATTTTTTTCGATATCCAAAAATGTGTCATATATTTTTCTCTGCCATTTTCTCAGGTCTTTGATCTCCGTCAGCCTATATTCCTTCAGCAGTTTGAAAAAATTTAAAAAATTAGCTGCAATGTCTATCACATCATAATAATTCTCTACTCCTAATTCTTTTCTATTTTTAGAACTGAGCGACCTATAAAAAGCTATCACTTGTTTTTCCTCACGTAATACCATCTCACCACTTAAAAATAAGTTAGTTTTAAACTCCCCCATACCCATAAATTTTGGCTGTTTCAAGAATATTTTTGGAACTCCATTGAGTTCTTGATTCTCCAAACTCTGCATATATCTGTCTTTAGCTAAACTTTTATCCACTGACTTAGGAAAAA
>DAOUPY010000202.1 GCA_030625925.1 Fusobacteriaceae bacterium
TATGTTACTCATGACCAGGTGGAAGCTATGACAATGGGAGACAGAATTTGTGTATTAGAATATGGTGTGATCAAACAAGTGGATACTCCAATTAATCTATATAGCAGACCAAAGAATAAATTTGTTGCAGGATTTATCGGGTCACCGTCGATGAATATCATTGCGTCTGAATTAATGATGGATGGAGGAAAGATTGCAGTGAAAGTGGGGGAAACAATATTACACCTGCCTGAGGAAAAAGCAGAAAAAGTAAAAGATTATGTAGGGAAAAAAATATGGTTTGGAATCAGACCGGAGCATATTGGATCCCATGAGACTCATCCAGAGAAGGAAGATTACATAACTGGGAAAATATCTATCGTAGAACAAATGGGAAATGAGGAGTTTATTTACTTTACAATAGACGGAATTCAATATTCTGCCAGATTAACTTCTGAAAATGTTAGAGAAACAGGAAATGGAAAAAACTATAACTTCTGGTTTGATATGAGAAAATGTCATATTTTTGACTATGAAACAGATGAAAATATATCTTTAGTATAAATTTTTTAACCATCATAGCTGATATAATGTGTATCAGCTATGATGGGTTTTTATTATCAATTAGATGCAATATCACATTGCTTTTTTATTAACCTTCTTCTAATTTTAGGAGATATTCCTTCCTCCATAGACCAGATGCAAATCCTGTAAGTTTACCCGACTTACCTATTACTCTATGTCAGGGAACTATGATAGAAATTGGATTCTTTCCGTTTGCACCTCCTACAGCCCTTACAGCTTTAGGATTATTTATGGCAGTGGCCTCCTCTGAATAAGAGATAGTTTTTCCATAAGGAATCTCATACATGGCTTTCCAGCAGGCTCTTTGAAAGTCTGTCCCACCTTTAAAGGCAATATTTACAGTAAATTTGGTTCTCTTTTTTTCAAAATATTCTTCTAATTCTTTTTTGCATTTTATCACCTCAGGGCTGTATATTTCTTCTCCCTTTCTTTTTTCTAAAAAATAAATACCACTTATTCCATCAATTTCCTCAGTGATCTCAATAATCCCAAGGTAAGCATGCTCTAAATACACTCTTCCTTTCAAACCAACACCTCCAAATTTTGTTTAATAAAGTATATCATGATTATAGATATTTAATTTTCAACAACCTATCGACAGAGAAATGTTCTTATGTTATCCTTTATCTGGAAGTTTTAAAGAGCAAGAGGGGGGTTAAAATAAGCTGTAACCAAGAAACATGTACATGTCCAAATATAGAATGTCCAAGGCACGGAAATGCTGTAAATGTATAAATTGTCACCTTGAAAAAGGAACACCTGTACACTGTATGAAAGAGATGTTAAAAGCAGAAGTTAACTAAAAGGCAGCGTGACGCTGCATTAAAAAACCCTCTAGAAATTTTAGAGGGTTTTTTTGTGCATATTTTTATAGTTAATTCTAGCTTATAAAAAATATAAATTAATTTGCAATTGATGTTTTTATATTATATAACTATATTAGCAATTAATTATAAGGTGATGTGTCCAAGGGAAAGGATGTTGTATCAATAATGTTTTTTGGAGTAATTCGAAGATCGAGATTATAATAGGTGAAAACTTCTTACTTTAAAAGATATACATTTATAAAAAATTAATTCAAAACAAGTATTTATTATATAAAAGGGGGAAAGATATAGTGAAGAAGAAAAAACTTTACCTGCTTACAGGTTTTTTAGGAGCAGGAAAAACGACCACATTAAAGGGGATCTTAAAAGATCTGTCTCAAAGTAAAAATGCAGTTATTATGAATGAATTTGGAAAAACCGGCATAGATGGAAGTCTCTTAGAAGAATTTAATATCGAACTTTCAGAGATCAACAGGGGTTCTATCTTCTGCAGCTGTCTTCAGGTGAATTTCGTTACCGAATTAGCAAGGATGGCTCAGACTGATGTAGACAGGGTATTCGTAGAGGGATCAGGGCTGGCAGATCCATCCAATATAGGAGAAATTTTGGAAGCTCTAAAGGCTTATATGAAAGTAGAAGATTCTCCATATATCTACTCAGGAGCCATATGTATTGTAGATGCAAGAACATTTTTAGCTGAGGTAGACGCTATCTCTAATCAGATACAGCAGGCTCATATGGTCGTAATCAATAAATCGGATCTTGTTGAGGATACATCTATCATAAGAGATAGAATAGTAGTTATAAACCCCAATGCAGATATCCACAGAACGACCTTTGGGAAGATAGGAATAGAGTTCTTCCAAAGAGATGGAAATTCATTGAAAGAAACCATAAAAAAAGAAACTACAAATACAGTGGATACAAAACCAAAGACATTTACCATGAATATTCGGTCAAAAATATCCCACTCTGAGCTAAATAGTTTTTTAGAAGAGATAGGCCCGATGGTCTATAGAGTAAAAGGCTTTACCCAAGTAGAAGGTAATATGATGAAGATCGATATGGTAGGCAGTATGATAGACATAGAGAAAAGTACCCAGACATGGGATGAATCTACCCTTGTTTTTCTTACCAAGAAAAGGGAAGATCTGACTGTACCCCAAATATTAAAAGGGATAGTCGATGCATGGAAAAAAAATACTACAGCGGATATGAAGATGATGAACGGATAGGAAAAAGTTAGCGTTTTATTTAAAACTATTGAAAAGGCTTCCAAATTTTGGAAGCCTTCTTTTTGATATTCCACTTATTTTTTTACTAGGCTGTTTTTGCCTTTTTTTCTTTTTCCTTTAATTTATCAAAGTAATCTTTAGTTTCTTTTATAATCACTCCGCTGAGAGCAATTAATCCAATTAAGTTTGGAATTGCCATAAGCCCGTTAACTATATCAGCCACAACCCAAATCAATTGTAACCTTATGAATGGTCCTATAGCAATTAAGAATATAAAGACTGCTTTAAAATATTTTATACCTTTGACACCACAAAGGTATACGGTACATCTTTCACCATAGTAATTCCAACCAAGAATTGTAGTGAAAGCAAAGAAAATGATACCAATATTAACAATAAAACCACCGATACCTCCAAATGAGAGGAGGTTATTAAAAGCTGCATTGGTTACTTCTGCTCCTGCAAGATCTGCATTATTCCAAAATCCAGAAGAGATAAGCACAAGACCTGTCATAGTACAAACTACAATAGTATCAAAAAACGTCCCAGTCATAGATATAAGCCCTTGTCTCACACAAGAATTTGTCCTGGCAGCTGCGGCTGCAATTGGAGCTGATCCTAATCCAGATTCGTTAGAGAAAACTCCCCTAGCTACTCCTGCTTTTAATGCTAAAGCAACTCCAGCACCGGCAAATCCCCCTACAGCAGCATGACCGTTGAATGCACTGCTGATAACTAAATTAAAAGCAGCTACAGTGGCACTTGGGTTCATTAAAAGTATGATTGACGCTCCAAAGACATAGAATAGAGCCATAAATGGAACTACTATCTCTGAAACTCGAGAGATACTCTTTATCCCGCCTATAGTTACAGCAGCCACACTAAGTGTTAAAAATACAGCAACTATCATTTTTGGAACTCCGAATCCACCACTTACTCCTGTAACAATGGCATTTACTTGAGCGAAAGTTCCTATCCCGAAGAATGCAACCCCTATTCCAAATACAGCAAAAGATTTAGCTAATATCTTACCAAGCTTTTTATTTTTAAGCCCCCCTTCTAAATAATACATGGGCCCTCCAGCTTGTTGTCCATTTTCATCTTTTTGTCTATATTTTATAGCTAAAAGCCCCTCTGAATATTTTGTTGCCATCCCAAAGAATGCCGCCAGCCACATCCAAAATAATGCTCCCGGCCCCCCTAATCTAATAGCTGTTGCAACTCCTACAATATTTCCAGTACCTATAGTTGCTGCCAGTGCCGTACAAAGGGCAGCAAAACTACTTACATCTCCCTCACCTGTATCATCCTTATCCTTTACAAATAGATATTTCAGTGCCAGGGGAAGTTTGAAAATTTGCAGCACTCCCAGTCGAACTGTCAGATAAAAACCTGTTCCTATAAGTAGTATTAATAGCGGTGGTCCCCATACAAAGTTATTTATTGCTTGAAAAAAATTAAGTGTATCCATTTTAGTGCCTCCCTTTTATTATATAGGGAATTTAATTATATATATGCATATAAACATACATAATTTTATAGATATATAATTAAACTCTCTGTCCCTTTTACCTGAGAGTTTCGCCCATTGAGGGTTTGCTCCTTCGGTGTCCATTATTTGGCTCTCTCCAGAGGTTCGTCCAGTATAGGTCCCGCTTTTATCAAATAAAAGCACCTGAAAGTTTTACTTCTTCGGCGATAATTTCTTATCTTCTCCCTATACCTTCAACCGATTTTCAACTTATATATTATACAAAATAAAAAATTCTCATAGAGTATTTTT
>DAOUPY010000300.1 GCA_030625925.1 Fusobacteriaceae bacterium
ATGACAGGTTAGGAATAGACAAGATATTCGAGGAGATCCTAGGTGTTGATATACCTAAGCTGAGCCTTCCAGTACGTAAGGGAAGGAATTTAGCTGTAATAATTGAAACAGCAGCTATAAATGAAAGGTTGAAACAAATTGGAATGAATTCTTCTGAATATTTTTTAGAAGAAACTAAAAAAATGATCGCTTTTAATAAACAAAATAAGAAAGGTGATGGGATGAAAAAAAATATTTTGACAGTAAAAAAAATAGTCGATGAGTTTAATTTAAAAGTTATTACAGGAGAAGAGTTTTTAGAGACAACTTATATAACTAAAACCGCACTTCACAACCCTGCTTTGGCACTTTCTGGATTTTATGAAGTCTTTTATGAGAATGGATCCAAAAGTTTACAACTATTTTCCCAAGGAGAACTGAATTTTTTAAAGAGTCTAGATGACGAGATTAGATATAAAAATTTAAACAAATTTTTTGATTTTGATTTCCCTGCTATGATCATAGCAAATGCAGATGAGATTGAAAAATCTTTTATTGATCTATCTAGGAAAAAAAAGAAGATCATGCTGGTCTCTGACCGAACTTCTACCCAGTTAACGGCAGATTTAAATCAATTTTTAGAAAAAAAGTTTGCTCCTAAAATAACCATGCACGGGGTATTTGTTGAGATGTTTGGATTTGGAGTACTCCTCACAGGAAAAAGTGGAATAGGAAAGAGTGAAACAGCTCTAGAATTAATCCATAGAGGACATAGATTGATTACAGACGATAAGGTAACCTTCCATGAGCATCCCAGCGGAATGGTGGTAGGAAAAGCCGATAAGATACCTTATTTTATGGAACTTCGAGGAATAGGAATCATAGATATAAAGGCACTCTATGGATTGGGGTCTGTAAGAAAGGAAAAAAGATTGGATGCAATCATAGAACTGAAGGAATTAAAAAGCGATGAATATTTGACTAAAACTTCTACCTCTAAAGGGGTTCAGGTGGAAGTTTTGGGTCATCCTGTAGATCATGCAGAACTCTTTATAAGTTCTGGAAGAAATGCAGCTACCATGGTAGAAACTACTATTATGAATTTAATAGCTATCAAATATGGTTATGATCCTGAAAAAGCATACAAGGGTAAGGTAAGGCATCAAGAATTTATATAAAACATAACTAGGGGGCAAAAGAGAAATGAAAAGAAAGGTAAAAACATTGGCAATCGATTATTTTGTAATAAATTTAGGACTAATTATAGCTGCAATAGGAATAGGGTTATTCATAGTTCCTGCAAAGATAGTCAGTGGAGGTGTAACAGGAATAGCAACGATCCTATACTATACATTTAATATGTCTATTGGTACTAGTATGTTATTTATCAATATTCCATTATTCTTAATAGGAGTAAAAACTTTTGGTAAGGAATATGGTGCTAAAACATTGTTTGGAATCATAATGTTATCATTTTATATAGATCTATTTAGAAAGCTTGTAGGATTAGATAATGTGATCGATTTTACAAAGGGTAGCAACTTTTTATTGGCACCACTCTTTGGAGGTATTTTATTAGGAGTAGGCCTGGGATTAGTTTTAAAATTTGGAGGGAGTACTGGCGGAACCGATATCATAGCTCAAATGGTCAATAAAATTACTAAGATACCGGTAGGTTATTGTATGATGATCAATGATACGATTATTATAGTTAGTGGAATAGCTATCTTTGGAATAGAAAAAGGATTATATGCAATCATTGCAATGTTTACAACTAACGTGGTTATCAATAAGATCTTTGAAGGTGTAGGCTATACTAAGATGGTCTATATCATAAGTGATAAGTACGAAGTCATAAGAGAAATAATAATAACTGATATAAAAAAAGGCGGGACTGCTCTATCTGCAAAGGGACTCTATACAAATGAGAGTAAATCAATGATCATGACTGTCTTAAAAAACAAGGAGATCAGAGATCTCCAGGCTCTTATAAAACAGGTAGATCCGAGTGCGTTTATGATAATATCAGAGGTTTATGAAGTATTAGGTGAAGGATTTAAACCCCTGAATTAATAAATGCGCTGTCATCGAGGAGGGAAAAAATGGATAAAATCATAGTAAAGAATATAAAGGCATATGGATATCACGGTGCTTTGACTGAGGAAAACATATTGGGACAAAACTTTTATGCCGATGTAATCTTATATAGATCATTGCAGAGAGCAGGTCTCACAGATGATCTCAATGAAAGTATAAGTTATGTAGATGTATATTATGATGTTGAAGATATCATAAAGAATAAAAAATTTAAATTAATCGAAGCTTTAGCTGAGATGATTGCTCATACTTTAATGGTGAAATACAGTATAGAAAAAGTAGAAGTAGAGATCAGAAAACCTGGAGCTCCTATAAATGGAAGTTTTGATTATGTAGGAGTAGGGATAACTAGAGAGGCAAAAGATTATGAAATGGACTAGAGTTTATCTCAGTATGGGATCTAACATAGGGAATAAATACTATTATCTTTTAGGAGGAATCTTTGCCATATCTCAACTGGAAAAAACTAAAGTTACCGCTGTCTCAAGGTTTTATTCAACAGATCCAGTGGGATATGTAGAACAAGATGAATTTTTAAACTGTGCCATAGAGATTAAAACTCAGTTATTACCCTATGAACTCCTCAGGAAACTTCAAAAAATAGAGTTAAAGTTAAAGAGGGAACGAAAATTCAGATGGGGGCCTAGAACCTTGGACATAGATATTATATCCTATGGAAATCTCAGATTAAATAACAAGGATCTAATTATTCCTCATCCCAGGTATAAGGAACGAAATTTTGTACTGATCCCTCTTTTAGATGTGATTAAAGATAAAAATTATATCAGATCTATCATAGATTACACCGATAAAAGTGTCAGAGTGGAGAAAAAAATATCTCTCCTAATCAGTAGTTGTCTTAATGGAAGAAAAACTTCATATAAAGGTACGGCTAGTTATAATTATATTATAAGAGAACTCCTAAAAGACAGATTTGAATTTATAGAAACTTGCCCCGAAGTAGAGGGGGGATTAAGGATCCCCCGTCCATCAGCTGAAAGATGTGGTGACAGAGTAGTAACTATTGAAGGTAGAGACGTCACCGATGAATTTCAAGTGGGAGCCGGGAAAGCTTTAGAAAAAGCATTGAAACATAAGATAAAACTTGCCCTTTTAAAAGGAAAAAGCCCGTCTTGTGGAATAGATACTATATATGATGGGACTTTTATGAAAAA
>DAOUPY010000175.1 GCA_030625925.1 Fusobacteriaceae bacterium
AGATTATGGACTTTAAGACTCCTTTAATATCTCCCCTGGTTAAGGTGATTGAGCTTGATTCTATAGCAATATCTGTACCTGTACCTACGGCTATACCTACATCTGCCTGTACCAGGGCAGGAGCATCATTTATTCCATCTCCTACCATCCCTACTTTGTATCCCTGTTCCTGTAATTTTTTTACCTCTCTTATCTTATCCTCTGGCATGACTTCAGATAATACAACGTCTATACCAACTTGTTCCCCTATGGCATCTGCTGTTTTTTTATTATCTCCAGTTATCATAGCCACCTTAATTCCCATATCTTTTAAATTTTTAATAGCTCTTCTGCTGCTTTCCTTTATGGGGTCGGCTACTGCTATTATCCCACTAAATTTACCATCTACAGCAATCATCATAGGTGTTTTACCTTGTTTAGCCAGTTGATCTATCCTTTCTTTATCTTTAGGCAGGACTTCTATCTTATTTTTTACCATCAATTTTTCATTCCCAATGAGGATAGTTTTTTCCTCTACGACCCCTGCTATTCCCATTCCTGTTATAGAGTCAAACCCGCTTACACTTAAAAGTTTCATCCCCTTTGCCTTAACTTCTTCTATTATTGCTTCTCCCAGAGGATGTTCCGAATGAGTTTCAAGAGATCCAGCCAGTTGTAATAATTTTTCTTTGCCTGCCATTCCGCTTTCTTCTGCCTCTACTACATCTGTTACCTTTGGTTTCCCTAGAGTAATAGTTCCTGTTTTATCAAAAATTATATAATCCAATTTATGGGTAGTTTCCAATGCTTCTCCACCCTTTATAAGGATCCCATTTTTAGCACCCATACCAGTTCCCACCATGATAGCTGTAGGAGTAGCTAATCCGAGGGAACATGGACAAGCTATTACTAATACTGCTATGAATATAGTCAGGGCAAATATACTGGGGTCATTATTTAGCTCTATCCATCCTAATTTTCCTACTAAATACCATAGAGATGATGAAACCATGGCAATCACTATAACTACAGGTACAAAATATCCTGATATTATATCTGCCATTCTGGCAATTGGAGCTTTGGATCCTTGGGCATCTTCTACTAATTTTATTATATGGGACAATGTAGTATCTTCTCCTGTAGCTTTAGTTTCTATCTGGATACTTCCATTTTTATTTATACTGGCTCCTACTACGTGATCTCCTACTACTTTTTTTACCGGCATACTTTCACCAGTCAGCATAGATTCATCTACACTAGTCTGGCCGCTTATTACCCTTCCATCTACAGGGATCTTTTCTCCAGGTTTAACCAGTACGATATCTCCTACTTCCACCTCTTCCACTTCTACCTCTATTATTTCACCATCTTTCATAAGATTTGCCATTTTGGGTCTCAAACTTCCCAATTTTTTAATAGCTTCCGAAGTTTTCCCCACACTCACAGCCTCCAAATATTTCCCTAAAGAGATGAGTGCTAAGATAACTACTGCAGATTCATAGTATAGGTGATGTGCCATGGCTGTATTCCCACCAAAAATTTCAATGGTCCCATATAGACTGTATAATATCGCTGCTCCTGTCCCCATAGCTATCAGGCTGTCCATATTAGGATTTCTAAATAAAACTTTAAATCCTACCAAATAAAACCTTCTACCCAAATAAACTACCGGTATTGTAAAGATCATTTGAATCAGTGAAAAATTTAATGGATTCTTATTCAAATCTATAATCTCGGGCAGAGAAACTCCCAGCATAGATCCCATTGCTATATATAGTATTACTCCTCCAAAAAATAGTAATCCCATTAATTCATACCATTTTTTCTTCAATTCTAATTTTTTTATATCATAGTCTATATCACCCTGATCTTTTACAGCTTTAAATCCCAGACTTTCTACTTTTTTTCGAATTTGAGATAATTTTATCTCTTTTTTATTGAATTTTACTCTCATTTTTTCTGTGGTTAAATTTACCACAACTTCTTCTACACCCTTTTCTTTCCCTAGATTTACCTCTATACTCCTGACACATGATTGGCACGTCATTCCCTCTATCTTTAGAATCAGGTCCTCCATAAATTTTTCTTCTATAACCTCATATCCGACATATTCAATAGTTTTCTTTATAGTATCTAGATTTACCTTCTTAGGATCGAAAACTATTTCCAGTTTACTTGTCAAAAAATTTATACCTGCTTTATCTACTCCGTCTAATTTACTTGTTTTGGTTTCAATAGTTCTAACACAGGCCTGACAAGTAATTCCTCCTATTTCAATAATTTCAGTTATTAATCCGGCTTTTTTCTCTTTCTCTGATTTATTCTGTGTATTAGATTCTTCTAGGTTGATATCTTCTTTAGTTTTTAATTTTTCTTTTTTAATTTCATCCACAATTCCATAGCCTGCTTCTACTATCTCTTTTTTTAAATGATCAAAATCGACTAATACCTCACTCTCAAACTTAATAGTTAGAGTAGACATTTCCAAATCCACTATTCCTTTACCTATGCCATCCATATCATTTGCTATTCCTTCTACCTTCTTCTTGCACTTTCCACACCCTAAGCCTGTTAAGTTTATCACCCTTGTTTTCATTTTTTTCACCTCTTTTTATTTTCTTCTATACTACCCATAGCATGAATTATACGGTCAAATCCACTTATTCCCTTTGTATAATTTTGGCCGCCAATTTAGACCAATTTTAAAGACCTATTTGTATAAGTTATGACTACGATTTTATTTTAATTACCACCTTCAAATATACCCCCATACCCTATATTGAAAGTTTACCACCATAGTTCCTAATTGTCAAAAATATTTATTCTTGGTATTTTCTGTAAATAGGAGTATATTTATAATGTAGGCTATTTTAAAATATATATAATTAAATTAGGAGGCAGGATGAAATTTGAAAATGTAGAATTCAAAGAACAGAAATGTTTTGGTATTGAAAAACATATCACACTAAAAAATAAAAAAGAAGGTATCATCAATACCCTATGGATGACTTTTGTAGAATCTGTTGATTATAAAGCTGCCGGGGACCTCTATGGTGTCTCTAGAAATTTTGATATGACTACCCAGGAGTTTGATTATTCAGCTTGTACCAATATAGATACACCCATTTTAAAAGAATTTGAAAAAAAAGAAATAACTATCCCTGGTGGAAAGTATGCTAAATTTAGTTCTAAGGGTGTAATGAACGCTGAGGCAATAGAAAAATTTTACACCGATGTATTTACATTTACCATGGTAGGAGGAGAGATTACTCCAGATATGGGAAGGGGGATAAATTCCTTTGAACTTTACGATGATTCATATCTAGGCATTGATAATCCTGAGTCGGTCTATTATCTTTTAATTCCTGTAAAATAATTGTTGACATTATTTATTAAATAAGTTATTATACTTTTGTAATCGATACAAAGTTGTAAGAATTGAATTAAATATAAATTCGGGAGTGATTAAAGATGGCAAAAGTAAGATGTACAGTATGTGGAGAAATATTAGATGCAAGCGTTGAAGTCTGTCCAGTATGTAAAGCCGGTAAAGATAAATTCGTAGCTTATGATGAGAATGCAACTGAAGAGTGGGCAACTGAGCATAAATTAGGAGAAGGATTAGCTTGTGGAGATGCAGAGATCATCGAAGGATTGAGAGCTAACTTTGCAGGAGAATGTACAGAAGTTGGAATGTACTTAGCAATGTCTAGAGTAGCAGACAGAGAAGGATATCCTGAAATCGCAGAAGCTTACAAGAGAATAGCATTTGAAGAAGCAGAACATGCAGCTAAATTTGCTGAATTATTAGGAGAAGTAGTTTGTGATTCTTCTGAAGAAAACTTAAGATTAAGAGTAGCAGCTGAATATGGAGCTACATCTGGTAAATTTGAATTAGCTAAGAGAGCTAAGCAATTAGGATTCGATGCAATCCACGATACAGTTCATGAGATGGCTAAAGATGAAGCTAGACATGGAAAAGCATTCAAAGGTTTATTAGAAAGACATTTTGAAGGTAAATAAGTAATGTAACACTATATCCAAATAATGATAATTAAGATTTTTATAAGATTTAAATTTTCAATAAATTTATATCTTTCTCAAAATTAAAAGGAGAAAATTCAATTGAATTTTCTCCTTTTTTTATTTAAATTATTATTCAAATCTATATCCTAAAGATACGTAAACAAGACCTACATCTATCTTTTCACTTTCATTAGAAACTACTTTATCATTAATATTTCCTTCAACTGTCAATTTATATTCAGTTACTTGGTAACCTAATTCAATATTCAAATTTTCATATTCTAAACCGCCAGCAATTCCAGCTATCCACCTACCTTCTATCTCCGCTTTTATATCATAATCAACACTTAAATACTGGTCACTTATTTCCCCGCTAGCTTTTCCAAAAGACCATCCAGCTCTTGCAGAAATATAAGGAGTAACTAAATCTAATTCATTAAAATTATATCTTATTACACCAGTTAAAGGAATATTGTTTAAAGTTTTATCCCATTCAACATTATAGTTAGAAGTTTTTCCTATTCCCGTTTCAATTTCTTCTCCTACCTCTTTCAATGGCACTCCAAAAGTATCATCTACATCATATTGACTCCATCCAAAATTAATACCCATCTCTAGATTTGGAGTAACACCATATAAAATATCTGCATTAAATCCTGCAAATCC
>DAOUPY010000549.1 GCA_030625925.1 Fusobacteriaceae bacterium
TACCATTGGAGCAGAAAAGCTTAATACTGACCTTGATGTGCTTAAAAAGGCAAAAGCCTCAGTGGACCAGGGGGCAAGAGGCATTATATTTGGAAGAAATATATTTATGGCCGGTGATCCTATTAAACTTGTGAAGGCATTAAACGATGTTATTAATAATGGTATTAAACCGAATGAAGCTGTAAAAATATTATAGACATTGTTACTTTTTATAAATTACGCTAAAAGTCAATAAAGTAAGGAAAATATTATTAATTCAAGGGAAAGATTATTAAAAACGATTAGTGGTGAAATAACGGATAGGGTTCCCGTATCATTATTTATTCATGATGAAGGAAACTTCCTAAAACAAATCTATAGCGACCTGGATTCAAATGATCCCATGAATTGTAAATTTAAGTTAATAGATCTACAAAGGGAATTTGGCGCCGATATACATCTAAGAATGAGCCACGGCATGGTTCCAAAAAATATATCATTTGGAGGGCTAAATATAGAATCTGCTGACAATTGGGAGGTTTCATCAAGTGAAAATAAGCGTGGAAATACTCTGGTAAGAAGTTATATAATAAAAACTCCTAAAGGAAAGCTCTTTCAGGAGATTTCAATTTCAGAAATAGCTCCCGGGACTATAGTTCATAACTGTACAAAAAAACCAATAAAAGATATAAAAGATTTAGAAGCTGCAATAGAATATGAACCCCTACTGGATAGGGGATACCCTAAAAAATTAAGAAATATAGTAAAGAAGATAAGATCTTACTTAAATGATGATGGAATAACATCTATCTGGGCTCCTGGAGGTTCTTTTAATGCAGCCTCAAATTTAATAGATCTAGATACATTGTATTCACTGTTTTTAACAGATGAACCATTCTTTAGAAAGCTAATAGATTTTTGTATTAAAAGGACTTTCCCTGTCATTGAGGCTATGTGCAATTCAGGGGTAGATATAATAAATATAGGAGGAAATGTACCAGGGGGTTTTTTAGGTAAAAAGTTTTATGATAAGTTTGCTCTTCCATATGAGAAAGAATATATAGAATTTGTAAAAAGTTTTGGCCTAGGAACCCTATATCATAATTGTGGCCAGTCTATGGGACTAATAAATTCATACAAGGAGCTGGGACCAGATATTGTAGAACCATTCTCTCCGCCACCACTGGGAGATGGAGATCTAAAAAAGGCAAAAGAACTCTCTGAATCAAAATTTACAATTATTGGTAATGTTGACCAGGTAAATGTAATAAAGGACGGTACTACTGATATGGTGAAAAAAATAACAAAGGAAACTGTAGAAATTGGCAAAATAGGCGGTAGATTTATACTGCAGAATGCAGATTATTTTGAATATGGCACACCACTTGAAAATATAGAAGCTTATGT
>DAOUPY010000430.1 GCA_030625925.1 Fusobacteriaceae bacterium
TTTGGGATACCACGAAAAAACACCTCATTTCCATGGGCGTTCTCAATTTCTTCCTTCATTTTTCCTATTATATTTTCTGAAATTTTTTCTAATATCATTATTCATCCACCTTCTATTCTCCTATTATACCACAAAATAAAATAAACGTGGACGTTTCATCTTGTTATACATAATAGGATATTTTTTCAGCTTTATTTAGATAATTAAAAAAGAGGCCACGCCTCTTTTTAATTAAAAATAGAAAACTCAAGACACAAGTCTAAAGTTTTTTATTTTATATACAGTGGCTCTAAAAATTCAAAACCTTTGTTTTTCCCCTTGATAGCTTCTATCATAAAAAGTTTAGAAACTTTGGTATTTTCACTGAATATATTTTGTATCCTCTTTGGATAGAATCCGGATTGTGATAGATTATTTAATAGTTCTACCATCCTCTCACTCCTATATATCAGTGTCAGACTACCTCCTGGTTTTAGGAGTCTCCTGCTTTGATCTATCAATTCTTCCAAATTTAAAGTTATCTCATGTCTGGAAATTGCTTTCATAGAGTGGGGATTCACCTTTCCATTGGAACACTTCATGTAGGGTGGATTGCTTACTATATAGTCGTAAGTGTTCCCCCGGTTTAAATTTTTTACATCTATATTCAAAACTTCTATCTTTTCTGTAAGATCATTTTTTTCCACACTTCTTTTAGCCATCCCGGCCATCTCTTCTTGGATCTCTACCGATGTTATCCTATCTATCTTGGGATCACGAGACAGGATCAGAGAGATTATCCCTGTACCTGTACCTATATCCAGTAGTTTTCCACTTTTAGCAGGAGTAAAAAACTCTGCTACCATAACAGCATCTTCTCCAAATCTAAATCCATCTTTTTTCTGTAAAATAACCATTCCATGATCTAGAGGTTCTAAATTTTCATCTGCTCTCATTATTTTGCTTCCAATCCTTTCGCTGCTGCTTCTTCAGGAGTTTTCTTCTTAGATTTATGTTGTTTTCTGGCTTCTTTTTTATCAAAACTTACCTCATCCAAGTTCAGTCTCATCCTGCCCTTACCCTCTACATCTACATATAGATATTCGTTCAATGGATTTATCCCAACGACTCTGCCTTTGGTATTTCCTACATTTACCGTCTGACCCATACTTGGACACTTTAATAGAGCATCGGCATATTGCTGGTACTCATATTTAATACAACAAAGTAATCTTCCGCAAGCTCCAGAAATTTTTGAAGGATTTATTACCAACCCTTGATCTCTTGCCATCTTAATAAGTACTGAGTCAAATTTATTGATATAAATTCTGCAGCAAAGTTCCTTTCCACAGATTCCTAAGCTCCCTAATATTCTAGCTTCATCTCTTACACCTATTTGACGTAATTCAATTCTAAGTTTAAATATAGTAGCTAATTCCTTTACCAAGTTTCTAAAGTCTATCCTACCCTCTGCTGTAAAATAGAATATTAATTTTGATTTATCAAAAGTAAACTCTGTAGCTACTAATTTCATAGGCAGCTCATGTTTTTTTATTTTTTCTTTTCCTATATTATTAGCTTTTTCTGCCTCTGCTTTAAGAGTTTCAAATTGTTGATTATCCCCTGCTGTAGCCTTTCTGATCACTGGTTTTAATGGCAACACCAAAGATTCTTCACCCATCATTTTAGGAGCCATGTATACTAAACCGATCTCTTTACCTCTGGCAGTATCCACTACAGCTCTATCTCCAATTGCATAGTCAACATCGTCTACTACTTCAAAGTAATATCTTTTTCTAGTTATCTCAAACATGATACCCAAGATCTTATATTGTTTTTTTTCAACTTCTTCCACTTTCTTTTCAGCTTCCCATTCTTCATCTAAGATTTCTCTGTTTAATTCCTCTTTAGCTGCTTTCTGTTTTGCACAATTTTCATCACAAGGTTCTGTCCCACATACAGCAGGAGCTGGCATAGCTAAGTCTTCCTCACAAACTTTCTCTACTTTTTCTGGTTTAATTATCTCTTTTCTTGTAACTTCGGGTTTACTCTTTGTCTTATTTTCTTTACTCTCTATTTTATTTTTAGGATTTTCATTTATTATTTCTTTTTTTTGAGTTCCTTTATTATTTTTTTCCTTTAATCTCATGGCCATCTTTTCTTCTATCGTCATCTTGTTAGATTTATTCATTGTAGCCTCCTCTATATAATCCCCTCTTCTAGAAAACTATAATATTTTTCTGGGGTTATAATTATATGATCTAAAACTCTCACTTCCAATGGTT
>DAOUPY010000003.1 GCA_030625925.1 Fusobacteriaceae bacterium
TATGATGATTATGATGGGTTTAAAGTTAAAACATTTGACAACCTAACAGATGAGGAGTTAGAAAGGTATATAGATTTAAATTTAAAGGCTATTATAAAATTTTTACAAACAACTAAGATAGATATAATTTATTGTAATCATTTTGCCATATCCCCCTATAGAATGAAAAAAGTGCAAGAAAAGACTGGGGTGCCATATATAGTAATTGGTCATGGGAGTTCATTAAATTATACTATAAGCAGGGATAAAAGATATATGAACCTCTCCTATGAAGGATTCTTGGATTAAAAGAAGTAATTCCATTTAAGGATAGTTTGGTGGATTTAGATGGTGAAGTTGTAAATAATCTAGAGAAGGTAATAAATTTAAATTTAGAGAAGTTAGGAAAAATGCCAAACCTAAATAAAAAGTTTATAGGGGAGAGCAAAAAATATTCTTTTGAATCGGTGGCTAAAAGGTTACTTGATTTAAGATAAAAAAAGGAGGTGGGTTATTGTGAATATACAAAAGAGTGTGATTAAAATTTCTGTCATCAGCTGCCTGATACCCATCTTTTTTTTAGGAATGTATAGTTTTATTTTGACACAAAATGAAACTAAGAGAAGGGAGCAGGAAAAAATTGAATTTATCTTTGCTTCGGAAAAAAAACAATTAAAATTAATCAACGATAAGATGGAGGCAGTGTTAGATCTGTTGGAATTTTTTGTGATTCACAGTAAGGAAGAAAGTTCTCACAAAGGTAAATTTGAAGAGCTCATAGAGGGGATGATGGGGCGTATAGTAATTGATAATAAAGAGGTTGAAAATATATTTTATGGAGATGAGTTTGGAAACTTCTCCTTAAAGGGATCAGGCTTTATACCTGAGGGATATGATCCAAGGAGACGACCGTGGTATATAGGAGCACTAAAGGAAGGCAGGGACTATCATACTACAGATATTTATAGATTTCCAAATGGAGAGAGTGGAATTACCATAGCTAAGGTTATATATATCCAAGGTAAAATTTTAGGAGTAGTAGGAGTGGATCTGAATTTTTCTGATTATCAATTGAAGATGTCTGATCTGTCAATCGGAAAGACTGGAAAGATGTTTATCATGGATAAGAAGGGGTTGCTTGTTGTAGATGCTGGGGTATCGGGTGTAAATGATAAAAATATAACTTTAATAAAGAGGTATATGGATTCGAAACTCAATGGTGAAAAATCTTATTTAGATGAAATTGTAAGGCTTAAAAAACCTGTAATATTTGATTTAGATACACCTGAGGGTGAAAAATATTTTAGAGTAGAACCTATTTTAGAGTTAGGATTAATCATGGTAGGCGGAACATATAAAAACGAGTTAAAAGAGCTGCCTTTAAGTATAATAAAAGCTGGAATTATCATTAGCTTGATAGGAATGATAATATCTCTATTGATAATAAATTCATTTTCTAAAAAGTTAAAGGTTCATTTGAAAAATTTAAGTATTTTAATAGAGGGGATTTCCAATGGAAACTACAGTAAAAATATAGAAGAAATATTGATGTATATATCCGATGATTCTGAATTGAATGTAATAACAAAAGAAGTAAAAAATATTCAAAAAAATGTAAAAGATAGAGAGACTGAGTTAAAAGAGATCGCCAGAATAGATTCCCTTACGGGGGTATATAACAGGCAGAGTCTCACTACTTTTTTAGAGGATGAAATAATTAAAAATAAGATGTTTCAATCTGAATTTTCCATAATTATGTTTGATTTCGATAATTTTAAAAATATAAATGATGTCTACGGCCATGTTTTTGGAGATTTTGTATTAAAGGAAGTCTGTAAAGTTTTTATGGAAGAAACCAGCAGGATGGATAAAGTATGCAGGTATGGCGGGGAAGAATTTTTAATTATTTTGCCTAATACTAACAGAATGGATGCTTTTAAAGTAGGAGAAAGGTTAAGGAAGGAAATAGAGAATAGAGAATTTTTGAATAATAAGGAGAACATAAAGGTAACGATAAGTGGCGGAGTAGTGGAATATGGAGAAGGACTGACTATAGAAGGGTTAATAGAGATAGTCGATAAGTCACTATATAAGGCTAAAAGATCGGGGAAAAATAAAATTTTATATTGAAAAATATTATTTGGAGGTATAGCGGAAGCATTGAAAATAAAGGAATTTCATGCTATAATTTTTAAAATAAAGTATAATTTAAAGTATGAATATAGGGTCATTATATTTGAATAAATAGAAATTATAGGTGGTAAAGTATGGATATTTTAGAGATAAGAAGGGAAATGGTAGGAGTTAAAGAGAAATTAACTGAAATTAGGGGGCATCTTTGACTTAGAGAAAAAAAATTCTGAGATAAAAGAACTAGAAAGTGAAACCCTAAAGGATGGATTTTGGAACGATAAGAATAAAAGTTCTAAGATAATTAAAAATTTAAATTCCTTAAAAGCGATTGTGGGAGAATATAATGATATATCCGATGGAATTGATGAATTAGATGTACTCATTGAGTTTGTGGAAGCTGGAGAAGAAGATTTTGCAGAAGAACTGCAAACTAAATTTACTAAACTCGTGAAAAATATAGAAGATTTTGATACTAGTCTGCTTTTAGATGGTGAATATGATGAAAATGGTGCCATCTTTACCATCCATGCAGGTGCAGGCGGGACAGAATCCTGTGACTGGGCAGAGATGCTTTACAGGATGTACAGCAGGTGGTTTAATGCTAAGGGGTATAAGGTGGAAGAGCTAGATTACCAGCCTGGAGATCAGGTAGGAATAAAATCTATTACCCTTTTAGTAAGTGGTTTGAGAGCTTATGGATACCTAAAAGGTGAAAAAGGAGTTCATAGATTGGTGAGAATATCTCCCTTTGATGCTGCTAAAAAAAGACATACATCTTTTGCCTCTATAGATGTAACACCAGAAATTGATGATACGATTAATATCGAGATTGTTTCTAGTGATCTGAAGGTAGATACATTTAGAGCAGGAGGAGCAGGAGGACAGCATGTAAACACCACCGATTCAGCCGTGAGGATGACTCATCTTCCAACGGGAGTGGTAGTAGGATGCCAAAATGGCAGGTCACAGCTTCAGAATAGAGAAACAGCCCTAAAGATGTTGAAATCTAAACTATTAGAGATAGAGATGAAAAAAAGGGAAGATGAACTGAAAAAACTCCACGGAGAACAATCGGAGAACAGCTGGGGAAATCAAATAAGATCCTATGTATTTCAACCGTATACCATGGTAAAGGATCATAGAACTAGTACAGAAAGCGGGAATGTAAAGGCAGTTATGGATGGAGATATAGATGATTTTATAACTGGATATCTGAGATGGATAAAAAAATAAATTTAGGAGGAATATAGATTATGTGTAAAGAAATTAGAACGAGAATAGCACCTTCTCCAACAGGAGATCCCCATGTTGGAACGGCTTATATAGCTTTATTTAATTTAGCTATGGCTAAGAAAAACGGAGGTTCATTTTTACTTAGAATAGAGGATACAGACCAAACTAGAACTACTGCTGATTCAGAAAAGCAAATATTTGATACTTTAAACTGGTTAGATCTAGGTTGGGATGAAGGTCCAGACGTAGGTGGAGATTTTGGTCCATACAGACAATCAGAGAGATTTGATCTATACGGAAAATACGCTGCTGAATTAGTAGAAAAAGGAGAAGCTTATTACTGTTTCTGTACAAGAGATAGATTAGATAAATTAAGAGAAAGACAAAAAGCTATGAAAAAAGCTCCTGGATATGATGGACACTGTAGATCATTATCTAAGGAAGAGGTTGCAGCTAAATTAGAAGCTGGAGAGGAATATGTAATCAGACTTAAGATGCC
This sequence comes from Fusobacteriaceae bacterium, assembly GCA_030625925.1. Classification (GTDB taxonomy): domain Bacteria; phylum Fusobacteriota; class Fusobacteriia; order Fusobacteriales; family Fusobacteriaceae; genus Psychrilyobacter. The sequence continues at coordinate 3,845 of DAOUPY010000003.1, forward strand.
ATATGACGGTGAAACTGTGATAAAGGATGTTTTAAGAGGGGAAGTTAGATTTGAAAACAATAAGATCGATGATCAGATTTTATTAAAAGGTGATGGATTCCCGACTTATCATTTAGCTAATGTAGTAGATGATCATTTAATGAGGATAACTCATGTTATAAGAGCGGAAGAATGGATTGCTTCTACTCCTAAACATATCCAAATGTATAAGGCTTTTGGATGGGATATGCCGGAATTTGTTCATATGCCATTACTTAGAAATGCAGATAGAACAAAGATCTCTAAGAGAAAAAATCCTGTATCATTAAATTACTATATTGAAGAGGGTTACCTAAAAGAGGGAATGATAAATTTCTTAGGCCTTATGGGATACTCTGTAGGAGAAAATAAAGAGATCTTTACTTTAGATGAATTTATAGAAACTTTTGATATTACAAGAGTATCATTAGGAGGACCAATCTTTGATTTAGAAAAGTTAGGATGGGTAAACAACCAGCATATGAGAATGAAAGACTTAGGAGAATTGACTGAAATGTCTAAGAGATTTTTCGTTGAAAGAGGATTTGTATCTGAAAACGCTGATGAAAAAGAGATGAAAACTTTAGAGAGAGTAATCGATATCTTGAGAGAGCCTGCAACTACTATGAAGGGATTAGCAGCATTAGCTGACATCTATTATGTAGATGAATTTAAGTTACCTGAAACAACTGAAGAGATGAGTAACAAGGCTAAAAAGCCAATTCAAAGACTTCATAATGCTATAAAGGGTGAAGATGAGATAAAGGCAATAAAGCATTTCGTAGAGAAATTAGAAGATGCAAATGAAGAGTTAACTGTAGAAGAGGTAAAGGCTATGTTAAATGAGACTTTAGATGTTCTAGGAACAGGACCTGGTAAAGTATTTATGCCGCTTAGAGCAGTAATTACTGGTCAAGGAAAGGGTGCTGAATTATACAATGTTATCTCTATCATAGGAAAAGAAAGAACTTTAGCTAGAATTGAAAATATGAACGAACAATATAAGATATACTAAGTATTTAAAAAGGAACTAATCGTTATGATTAGTTCCTTTTTTACTTTACTTATTGTTTAAAATTGTTTTGTTGCTATTATAATTTTATACTAAAGATATACTGAGGTGCAGAATTTCTCAAAGCAGTCTTAAAACCGACCAAAGATCAGTGGGAAACCATAAAGGTTTCTGCTCCTATGAAATTGAAGAGAGGAACTGTTTATTTTAAATCAGGGAAATATTGGAAAAAAGCAGCAGCAGGATCTACTGTTTACGGATATATAATTTATAGAGATTATATTGAATTAACAGAATTTGAAAAATCCTATGAATATTAAATTGAGGTGATGTAAATGGAATATACAGCAAATTTAAAAGTAGATCTGACAGAAGTAAAACTAATCAGAGCATTGGTAGAGGTTGAGATCAATAATAATAATAAGCTTAAAATTGATTCCCTTAATATAATTGAATATAATGATCTGTTGAAAAAATTATTGAAAAAAATACAGCTTGGAGAGATCAATATTTTAGAAGATTCGTTGGGAGAATAAAATTAATCTAAAAAGGACACTAAAAATAGTGTCCTTTTGTTTTAGATGCAGACTTCAAAAATAATTCTGAAAAATCAAAATAGCGTCAATTGGCGTTTATTTTAATAACAATTTTATCTATAATTCAAATATAAAAGTAATTTTAAAATTATTAAAGATGATAGAAATTCAAATTAAAAGGAAAATATAATGAAAATTTTTATAGGATGTGGAATTATTATTTAGGAGGAATAGTTATGGAAAATGTTGCTTTAGTTCTTGAGGGTGGAGGTATGAGAGGTATCTTTACGGCAGGTGTTTTAGATGGGTTTATAGAAAAAGGAGTTGATTTTCCTTACATAATAGGCGTTTCTATGGGAGCTTATACTGGAGCTTCATATGTAGCAAAGCAAAAATTTAGAAATAAGAAAGTTTTAATCGAAAGTGTTTTAGATAAGGATTTTATTAATATTAAAAATTTTTTTACAGGAAAATCCTTACTACACTCAGATTATATATTTACTATGATGAATAAGTTTAAGCATCCATTTGACTATGATACTTTTAATAAGAATAATTCTAAATTTTTATCTGTTGCTACAGATGTAGAAAGCGGTTTGCCCTATTATTTTGAAAAAAGTGATATGGTGGGGTTTGAAAAAACTTTAAAAGCTTCTTGTGCTTATCCGGGAATAACAAATCTTGTAGAAATTAATGAAAAACACTATATAGATGGAGGGGTATCGGACCCTGTTCCGTATAAAAAAGCTTTAGCAGATGGGAATGAAAAATTAGTGGTAGTTTTGACTCATCCAAAAGGATATGTTGAAAAGGCACCATGGTATTTAAAGGCTTCCTCAATTGTCTATAAAAAACATCCTAAATTAGTGGATATACTAAAGACTAGACATGAAGAGTACAATCAAAGATTAAAAGAGTTAGAAAAATTAGAAGAAGAAGGAAAAGTTTTTATTATTAGACCTGAAAAAGATCTATCTATACTATCTAAAGATATTAAAAAGTTAAATCATAACTTTGAAGATGGATATAAAAAAGCAATGAAGTTTTCAAAAAATTTGCACTAAATCTTTTTTTTACATTTTTAACAATAGAAACTAAAATAAATAAAGAGGGTGGAGATTATGAATAAAATACTAAATAAAAAAGGAAAAAGTTATGATTTTACTAATTATTAATGTCTTATTCCCATTATTTTTTACTATCTTGATAGGATGGTATGCTGGAAAAAAAGGGATAGTTAAGGAGGAACATTCAAAATCATTGGTTAATTTTATAATTTTGCTGGCCACTCCAGCACTTTTATTTAATATGACTACTACTAAACCTATAGAATCATTTCTCAATGTAAATGTAATTATAGTAATAAGTATAGGTCTATTATTGACATATATTAAAACATATATTATATATCATTATAAATTTAAAAAGCATCCCAAAGAAACTTCTCAAGCTTCACTTATGTCTGCTTTTCCAAATGCAGCCTTTATGGGGATCCCTATAATCTCACATCTATATGGTGATGAAGGGATAGCGGTAGTTATTCTTGGGAGTCTCCTTGTTTTCCTTTTAATAACACCTATTACAATGTTTTTAGTAGAATATCACGAAGACTCAAGCAATCTCAGTTTCAAATCAATAGGTTTGCAGTTAGTTTCTTTATCTAAAACCCCTGTTATATTTGCACCTATTTTGGGGCTTATATTATCGTTTTTTCATCTACCGATACCAGAATATATTACATCTAGTTTTAAATTTTTAGGAGATACAGCACCAGCTATTTCACTTTTTACAACAGGGCTTTTCATGGCATATACTAGGATAGCTATTTCCTATGAAGTAGCACTTCTCATATTTATAAGAAATATTACTTCTCCATTAATCTTTTATTTTGTGATGATAGGAATGGGAATTACAGGGAATCTATTCAATGAAATTTTGATTGTTTCAGCTATGCCTACAGCTTCTACGGCTCCTATATTTTCTGCTAAATTTGAAACTTATGAAAAAGAGACTGCAGCAGTTACAGTTTTAGGGACAATTATATCTATCTTTACAATTGGGGGATTGATATTTTTAATAAATTAGTTAAAAATTTAAATTATAAATACAAAAAAAGAAAAAACTCAAAACTACGACAATTGTCGTGGAGTTTCTGAAAAGAAAAAACTATAATGAGCACATAAAAGAAAAGTAAATTGGAATGAAAACAAATAACTTTTAATCCCAATTAATAAACTGAAACTTACAGAACTTACAATAGAAATTGCAGGGGTATGATTAAAAAACTTGTCTATAATAAATTAAATAAGGGGTGAACTGATGGAGTCTATATTAAAAAGTAAAAAAATTTTTTTAGAGGCAATGAACACAAGGTATGCGTGTAAGGAATTTGATGTTGAGAAGAAGATTAGTGATGATGACTTTAGTTTCATAATGGAAGCGGGGAGATTATCACCTAGTTCATTTGGATTTGAACCTTGGCAATTTTTAGTCTTCACAGATCCTAAGAAAAAGGAAGAAGTAACTGAATTTGCATGGGGTGGAAGAGAAAGAGCTGCCGGAGCAAGTCACTTTGTTGTTGCATTGACTAGAAAGGGAGATATGAAACATGACTCAGAATATCTTAATAATTTCATGAGAGATGTTCAAAAACTTCCTGAAGATGTAATAGAGATGAAAACAGGTTTTTTTAAAGGTTTCCAGGAAAAAGATTTTAACCTTTTGGAGGATGAAAAAACACTGACAGACTGGTCAAGTAAACAAAGTTATATCGCATTGGGTAATATGTTAACCGCTGGAGCTATCATTGGAGCAGATTCTTGTCCAATTGAAGGTTTCTACAAGGAAAAGACAGAGAAGATCCTGGCAGAAAAATTTGGTGTAAATACAGATGAATATAACCTTTCATATATGATTGCCTTTGGGTATGCTAAAGATGGAAACAAGCATCCTAAAACAAGAAGAAAGATGGAAAATATCGTTAAATTTATGTAAAAAAGGAGATAAATATGGGTTTTAATTTATTAAAAGAAGGCGAGAAACCTAATAAAAGATTTGTTATTAATGGATGGAAAATATCAATAATTATAAAATAAAAAAAGGGGAACAAATTATGAGGTCAAAGAGTCAATTAGATTTTCAATATGCACACTTAAGGAACATTAACTGAGCCCCAACCATTTTTTTATAAAGAGCCTCCTATATCGATAGAAATATTGGTATACGGGGGCTTATTTTTATGTTCATAATCTCTTTATTTTAAATAGTAGTAGCTAAATAAATATGCTATAATTTGAAACAAAGGAGGAGGCTATGAATACTAAAGCAGATATACTACGTAAAATTGATTTTGAGGAACTCATCGGAACTGAATTTGAAGATCTTATGTCTATTGAAAAGCTAACTAAAGGAACTTCTATCTATTATGAACGGTTTAAAAAATTTAATACATATTTTTTAATAAAAGGTAAAACTCAGCATATAATATATACTCCTGAAGGAGGAGAATTTTATAGAGACTTTTTTGAGGGAGATATTCCTGGGTTAAGTTTTTCTCTTTCTAATAGAAAATCACCGGAACGTTTTAGGCCTTTTGATGTAGATGTAATTGTTAAAGAAGATTCAATGATTGCTTATATTCCTCTTGAAAAAACGTTAGACTTGGAGTTTAAAGGAAAAGCAGCAGTTCTTGAAAAAATTATAACCATAGGGGTAGAGGATCATTTTAAGGAATTTAATCATCTTCTGCTTAAAAGCATCTATTCAGACGAGGAGTTTTTTATAAAATATTTAGAAGATAAGAAGGTACTAAATATAGGAACTTCCAAGGAAATTTCAGAGCATCTCAATATAAACTTGAGAACACTCCAAAGGTTATTAAAAAAGCTTACAGGGGAAGAAATTATAGAAAAGGTAGGAACTAAAGTATCTATAAAAGATCAACTTAAACTGGATAAATATAAGGAAAAATTTGAAAAGTAGGGAGAACCCTGCTTTTTTTTATTGTCTAGGAAAATATAAAAATATTAGATAAATTACCGGTAGATAAACTTTGATTATGCCTAATTGGATGCAACGTCACGTTGATTTTTTTATAAAAAAAATCAGAGTGACGACAATTGGCGTGTAATTTAAAATCAACTTAATTTATAATATATACATAAAAGTAAAGGTAACAAAGTTATGGAGTGAGAAGTCCAAAATATCACATAAAAGCAATAAAGTTTATAAGAAAAAAATAAATTATTACCGTTTACTTCTTACTATATTGAAATTTGTATTGTATTAAAGTTATTTATAAAAGGAGAGAAGAATTATGAAAGAGAACAAACTACCATTTCAAGTATGGATATTAACACTTGCAGCATTTGCAATAGGAACAGCAGAATTTATAATCGCAGGAGTATTAAAAGACGTAGCTGCAGCATTTTCAATAACAGAAGGGGCTGCTGGAAACTTTATAGGTTATTATGCATTAGCCATAGTTATTGGGGGACCGATACTGACACTTTGGTTATCTAGGTACGACAAGAAAATGGTTTTAATTGGGTTAATTGGATTATTTATAGCAGGAAACCTGATCTGTGCCTTTGCCCCAACTTATCATGTGATGCTGTTAGGGAGAGTTATCTCAGGATTAACTCAAGGACCCTTCTATGGGATAGGAGCAGTTATTGCCACAGAATTAGTTACAAAAGAACAAAGTGGTAGAGCTATAGGACAGATGTTTGCGGGATTGACACTAGCAAATGTTTTAGGTGTTCCTGGAGGGACTTTCATAGCGCAAAACTTTAGTTGGGATACAACATTTATAGTAGTAGCCTTCCTTGGATTAGTAACAATGATTAGTATAATAATTTTTATAAAAGATCTAAAAGAAAACCAAACAGAAAACAGTATTATCTCTCAGTTAAGTGTATTTAAAAATCCTAAATTAATAGGAAGTCTTTTAAGTACTGTACTCGTATGGACAGGGTTCATGAGTGTTTACGGTTATTTAGCTCCATTATCAGTGGATGTAGCGGGAATATCTGAACATCTATTGACTCCACTCCTTATACTTGTAGGATTTGGTCTTCTAGTTGGAAATAACTTTGGTGGTAAAGCAGCAGATAAAAATCTGGATAGATCACTTATAGTTGGTGCTGTATTCATGATAATCAGTATGATTGTTTTAGGATTTGTAGATACAAACTATTATTTATTCTGGATATTTGCATTTGTATTTGGTATTGGAACTTTCTTTAATGTCCCATCGATGCAAATGAATGTAATGAGATATGGAGCTAAAGCACCTGAATTAGCAGGTACTGCGAATATATCAGCGTTTAATATAGCTAATTTTTTAGGAGCCTCAATAGGTGGATATATATTAGATAGTCAGTCTATAGGAGCATCTTCAATACCTTTCTATGGGGCAATAATACCAATCATTGGCTTAGTATTTACATTTGGAGTTATAAAATCTAATAACAAAAAATCAATTAAATTTAGTTAAAAAAATAAATATAAAAGGAGATGTCCAATGATAAAAATCACAGCAAAGGCAGTTGTTAAAAAGGAAAAAAGAGCAGAATTTTTGGATGCAGCTTTAGTTTTAGTCCAAGAAAGCAGAAAGGAAAAGGAAAACTATTCCTATGGATTGTTTCAAGATACTGAGAACCCTGAAGTTTTAACATTTATAGAAGAGTGGAGGAGTTTGGAGGCTATTAAAATTCACGAAGAAACTGATCACTTTAAAACAAATATTTCAAAATTGATGGAGTTAGCAGAGTCTATTGAAATTAATCTATACAATCAGTTCATATAAAATCCAAGATAATAACTGTGACTTAATAGTGTAAATAAAAGGGTGAAATATAATGACTAAAGCAGAAATACTTTCTAAAATAGGTTTTGAAGAACTTATTGGAACTAAATTTGAAGAAATGGTGATTATAAAAAAACTCAAGAAAGGAACTTCTATTTACTATAAACGATTAAAAAAATTTAATACATATTTTATAATAGAGGGTGAAATTTCTCATATAATACATACTCCTGAAGGAGGTAAATTCTATAGAGATTTTTTTAAAGGTGATATACCAGGATTAAATTTTTCTATTTCCATTAGAAAAGCACCAAAATGTTTTAGGCTTTTTGATATAAATATGGTTGTAAAAGAAGATTCAGTAATTGTATATTTGCCCTTTGAAAAACTTATAGATTTAGAGTTTGAGAATAAATCTAAGGTTCTTGAAAAACTTATAATCATTGGAATGGAGGATCATTTTAAAGAATTTAATCATCTTTTACTTAAAACTATTTATTCAGATAAAGAATTTTTTATAAGATATTTAGAAGAAAAAAAATATTAAATATAGGAAGTTCTAAAAGAATTTCTGAACACCTCAATATAAACTTAAGAACGTTGCAAAGATTATTGAAAGATCTTACAGACTCAGGAATAATAGAAAGAATAGAGTCAAAAATATATATAAAAGATCAATGTAAATTAGATAGATACAAGGAACAATTTAAAAAGTAGAGGAATTGTTCTTAAAATTTTTAGATAAAAATCATTATAACGACATTTGACGTATTATTTAAAACTTTATTATTTTATAATGATTACATAAAAGAGGTAAAAACAAAACGCTAAAAGATCTGTTAGGAAATATCACATAGAAATAGAAACGTTTATAATAAAAAAAAATAAAAATTAAAAGGAGTTATTATCATGAAAAAATTATTTGAAGAAAACATTTTAGCAGGTAAAAAATTAAAAAATAGAGTTATTATGGCACCAATGACTAGAGCTCGTGCAAGTCAACCTGGAGATACACCAAACGACATGATGGCTGAATATTATGGTCAAAGAGCTAGCGCAGGGATGATTATCTCTGAAGCAACTCAAATATCTACTCAAGGGAAGGGATATTCTTTCACTCCTGGAATCTATTCACCAGAACAAGTAGAGGGGTGGAAAAAAGTAACAAAATCTATCCATGAGAATGATGGTATTACCTTTGCTCAATTATGGCATGTAGGAAGAATGTCACATCCATATTTTCATAATGGAGAAAGAACTGTAGGTCCATCGGAAGTAGATTTTGAGTCACAGATTTGGATGTGGAAAGATGGAGAAAATGCAGGTAAGATGGCAGACTGCCCTAAGCCAGGAGCTCTTGAAACAGAAGAGATAAAAGGAATAGTTAGAGATTATGCTAAAGCTGCTAGAAATGCTGTAGAAGCAGGGTTTGACGGAATAGAAATTCATGGAGGAAATGGTTACCTTATCGATCAATTCTTAAGAACACCTTCTAATGTTAGAACTGATGAATACGGTGGAACTTTAGAGAATAGAACTAGGTTTGCAAAAGAAATTTTAAAGGCTACAGCAGATGAGATTGGAGCAGAAAAAGTAGGGATTAAGTTGGCACCATTTATTACATACCGTGGGATGGACTGCCCATATACATTGGATGCTATATTAGATGTTGCCAAGTACTGCCAAGAACTAAATATAGAGTATATTCACTTAAGTGAAGCTGATTGGGATGAAGCACCAGTAGTACCAGAAAACTTCAGAGTAGAACTTAGAAAAGTATTTAAAAACAAAATTATTGTAGCAGGGAACTATACAAAGGAAAGGGGAGAAGAGTTATTAGAAAAAGACTATGCAGACCTTATAGCCTTTGGAAGACCATTTATATCTAACCCTGATTTACCAGATAAGTTAGAAAAAAATCTAGAGTTAGCTCCATTAGATTCTACAACTTTATTTGGCGGAGATGAAAAAGGATATTTAGATTACTAAGATCAGTTGCTAAAAAACTTATCTAAAATAAATTAATTGTGAGGTAAAACAATGGAATCTATATTAAAAAATAGAAAGAAGTTTTTAGAAGACATAAAAAAAACTAATGATGGAGATAAAATTGTATTAGGAATAACAGACTTATCTTTTCATAGAGTTACAGGAGCTTTAGTAGCTTATATTCTCAATAAGATGGGCTATGAAGTAGAGAGAAGATATGCTCCCCATGAAGAGAATTTTAAAAGATTAAAGCACGGCGAGATAGATATGTTATCATCTGCCTGGATCCCTTCCAGTCATGGAGGATACAAAGCAGATGTAGAGAGTGTTACCCCGGTTGTTGAACTAGGGTACCATTATTCTCCCTATGCTCTTTGGGGCGTTCCAGACTATATTCCCGAGGATATGGTGAAAACTATCGATGATCTAAAAAAACCTGAAGTTTTGGAAAAGATGAGAAAAAGTATCCAGGGTATAAATATTGGTGCCGGGATTACGAGATTTTCTATTAAGATGATGGAAGAGTATGGTCTGACTGATGCCGGTTATGAATTTAAAATTGGAAACCAGGACCTGTGCATAGAAGCTTTTGAAAAAGGTGTTGCGGAGAATGAATGGCTGGTAGTTCCATTATGGCAGCCTCAATTCTTACAGCATAAGTTTAAAATTAGAGATCTGGAAGAGCCAAAGGGTCTCCTTGGAATAACAGATAAAGCCTTATTATTAATCTCTGAAAAGAAGGTTAAAACTACTTTTAAAAAAGAGGAATTGGAGGTTTTAGATAATATAATTTTATCCAATGAAATTGTTTCAGAGCTTGATTATATGTATTGCAGAGAAGGAATGAATGAATATGAAGCTGTAAAAAAATGGTTTGAAAACTAGACTAAAGATTTTTATCTAAGATAAAAGTGGCTAAGGTAGACTAAAATTATAAATATTTGAAAGGGGGAATAAATTATGAGATCAAAGAGTCAATTAGATTTTCAATATGCACACAGATTTTTAGGATATGAAGGGGAAGCTCAATACCTTCATGGACATACAGGAACATTACTTATAGAGGTAGAGGGAGAAGTAGATCCTAGAACCGGATTCGCTTTTCCGTGTAACAAGATCAAAAACATCGCTTGGGAATATTTAAAAAACTTTGACCACGCTTTAATTTTACAGGAAGAGGATGCCTTATTACCACATATATTAGATGTATATAAGGAACAAGGGATTCATGATGGAGATAAGGATAACACAACATTAGGTCTTCCTATCGACAATGAATTAGCAAAAGCATATCCTGAAAAGAGATTAGTAGTAGTAAAAAAAGTAGCTACCTGCGAAAACTTACTTGAAATATTCTATTCATTATTAAAAGATCATTACAATGTTAAGAGATTAGAAGTAACATCTGGAGATAATGCAGCTTGTAGAGAATTCTAAGCAAATTTAATTAAGCCTCAACCATTTTTTATAAATAGCTTCCTATAACGATAGAAATATTGGTGTATGGAAGCTTTTTAAAAGAATAACCAATTCAATGAATTGAAACTTAATTTATAATAAAAGGGAGATAGAGATGAATTTAAAAGGAACAAAAACAGAAAAAAACCTAATGACAGCTTTTGAGGGAGAATCAGGAGCAAGAAATAAATATACTTATTATGCTTCTCAAGCTAAAAAAGACGGGTACCAGCAAATTGCAAAGTTCTTTGAAGAAACAGCACACAATGAGATGGCCCACGCTAAGATATGGTTTAAACTACTTCATGAGGGAATGCCTACTACAGAGGAAAACCTTTTGGATGCAGCTAATGGGGAAAACTATGAATGGACAGATATGTATGCTCAATTTGCAAAAGACGCAAAAGAGGAAGGTTTCGATAAGGTTGCATTCTTATTTGAAAAGGTAGGAGAGATTGAAAAACAGCATGAAGCAAGATATAGAGACCTGCTTAAAAACCTGCAAGAGGAAAAAGTGTTCGCTAAAAAAGAGACAGTGGTTTGGGAATGTATGGTCTGTGGTCATAAGCATGAAGGGGAAAAAGCATTAGAAATGTGTCCTGTATGTGTTCATCCTAAGGCTCACTTTAAGATGACTGCCAAAGAGTATTAAATATTTTTTCCTCCCAGTTTTGGGGGGATTTTTTACTTTACTTATTTTTTAAAATTGTTTTGTTATTATTATAATTTTATACTAAAGGATTGTCTATTTTATTTTTTGATATAACTATGTTACTATGTCTCTATGAAGTAGCTATAGAGTACTTTAAATAAATCGTAAGAATTGCAAGACCTGCTTATATTTTAAGGGACTTGTTGAATTCAAGGAGCGGAACTATGTTTGTACTAAGAAGTAATTTTGGAGAAAGAAATATATAAATTAAAGGGGAACTAAATTGAATATAGAAATTAGAGAAATAACTAGACTTGATTATGAGGATATAATAAAGGTTAATAGAGATGCATTTGAAAATTATGGGGAAGAGGAGATAGTAACTTTAGTTACCGATCTTTTAGAGGATGAGACTGCAAAACCTACAATGTCATTGATTGCACTTGTTGACGGGAAACCTGTTGGACATATAATTTTTTCAAAAGCTAAAATAGATAATGAAAAAAATGACTTATCGACTTATATTCTAGCACCTATGGGAGTTATTAAGGAATACCAAAAATTAGGAATTGGTGGAAAACTTATAAATGAAGGAGTAAAAAGATTAAAAGAATTAAAAACAGATATTGTTTTTGTTTTAGGGCACTTAGATTTTTATCCTAGATATGGATTTATAAAAAATGCCATAAAAGAGATAGGGTATAAAGCAACTTACGATATTCCAAAAGAGCACTATGATGCGTGGATGTATATGCCGTTAATGTCAATGAAAGAAATTAAGCAAAATCCGGGAAGGATAATTTGTGCTGATACTATGAATAAGATGGAATATTGGGTTGAAGACTAATATTTAATTGAGGAATATAAAATAAAAATCTCCTGACTGTATATTATTACAGCTGGGAGATCTTTTATTTTTATTCTCTTCTCAAGGTAGCTATGAGTCTCTTTGGATTTTTAAAGAATCCCATGGCATCTATGGGATTTGAACACACAACCTTTGATGCAAGAAGGGTTTCGGTACAGATACCTTCACGATAAAGAATTCCTATCCCCAGAGCTGCTTCTCCCAGCATAAGAAAGTCGTTTTTTCCGTTTCCCAGAGCTGCAACATTATCTGCCCCCAGTTTTCGGACATATTCTGCCTTGGCTCTATCCTGCTCTCCGGCACCGATTTTGAATACCTCACAATCGATTCCCTGGAGTTCTTTTTCTACAGAACCGAAGCTGTCGGCTGTAATCACATGAAATCTGATATCTTTTGACAGTTCATTTATAAGGTCTGCAACACCTTCTACAAGTTTCCCGTCCAAAGCAATGGTTCCGTTATAGTCTGAGACTATATGTTTTATCTCAAATCTTTCCCCTCCAGGAATATTTATTTTCATGGGATCTTCCTCCTTTTTTTAATTATATTTTAAAACAACGTATAAATATTGGTTATAAAGAAGCTAAAATATATGATTAAATATTGTTCAAATCCTTGAACAATGAACACAAAACTTGTAAAAGCCCCTTAAAATTTTTTTTCTTAAGGGGCTTTATTATATTATTTGGATTTTATCATTTTTATTACTTCAAGTCCAATTGCAACTTCTAAAAATATCAAAATATAAGCATATGTATTTAACTTTGCCATATATGGAAGATAGAATCCACCTACTAAAATAATACTTAATAATACAACTCTCACCATACTTCGTTTACGATTGAAATTCCATCTGTTTTTATATATAAGCATCAACCCTATAAATATAAATAATAGTAAGATTAAATGAACTATCATTCCATTTTTTGTGTATATTTTCGATAAGTATTCTATTTTTTTGAAATATATATGCTTCATCACACCCGCTTTATATCCTGATAAATATTCTAAAATCAAAAGTGCTATGACTATACTCCATTCAAATCCATAGATTAGACTATTCATAACTCTATTCTTCAAATTTTTTTTCATCTACTTCTTAGGCTCTCCCGTCTCAATTGAATTATTCGGCTCATTACTCCAGCCAATCCATCCATCACTAAAAATAGCTATGTCTTCAATCCCAACAACATTCGCATATGTATAGATTTCAGCAACTCTCCAACCACTACCACACATAAATGATAAATGCTTGGTTGTATCGATTCCTTGCTTTTTCCAAAGGTCAAGAAATTCATTTGCATTTCTCATAGTCTTGTCTATATTTCTATAATAATCTAGTGAATAAGAATCTGTTTTACCTGCATAACCAAATACAGCTCCTGGTATTCTACCTTTTTTATCATGATATGAATATCCACTTGACTCTCCTATATATTCATCCCAAGTACGGTTGTCCACTAATGTAAATTGATCCGGTGTTTTTAAACCAGCTTTTGTCTCTTCCATTGTATCTATAACATCTGGATTTCATGGGATCGCTCCACCAAAATCTGTACCTGCCTTAGCTTTATTACTCGTAGTTTCCAACTCATATCCTGCCATAGTCCAAGCTGTTGTTCCACCGTTTAAAACTCTTACATCTTCAATCCCTATATACCGAAGGACTGTCGCTACTCTATAAGCAGCCATAGGTTCTTTACCTGTAACAATTACCGTATCCTCTTTTGTAAAACCATATTTAACAGCAAATTTAGCAAGTGTTTCATCATCAGCTAACATCCACATCATTGGAGGCTCAAGTGCTGGAGGTTCAATTTCATCTGTATTGACGTGAAAAGACTTAGGAATATGACCATTGGCATAAGAAGTTTTTTCTTCTCCCCAACTTGCTTCAACAATTTTTATATTCTTAGCATTTTCAAATGTTTCCGGTTTCTTTCCATCAATAAGATCTTTTGTAATGGATGCAGGGACAATCAATTGATAATTTTTGTACTTCTCCATCGGTAAACTTGCATCATCTGCCCATTTATTCATATCATATACATATATTTTTTCAAATCCTTTTCCTTTTAAATAGTCTGCTACTCCTTGAGCATCTTTTCCATTTGTATCATATAAAACAATGTTTTTTTCTTTAATTATTCCCTTTGTTTCAAGTGCTTCATTTAAAATGTTTTCTTTATGATCTGCTTCAACTTTTAACCAATTAGCAGAAAAATCTACAGCACCTTTAATTCTTCCACCTCTACTAATGCCTTCTAACTTCCATCCATTGAACGCATCGTTTAAACGAGTATCTACTATTACAAAAGATGAATCATTCAATATTTCTTCAACCTTTTGTGTATCAACAATCGTATATTCCTCTTGAGAACTACTCTTTGCCTTCTTTTTTTGGTCTTTAGTCGAACATCCTATAAGTAGTAACAATGTTAAACCAATCATAATTTTTTTCATTTTTTTCTCCTTATATTTTTTCTAATTATAAATATTTTTTAGTTCTTTCATCTTTTGGATCAGTGAATACATCCTGTGTTTTCCCACTTTCAATTATTTAACCATTAGAATCGACAGCGCTATTCATATACTAAAATATAATTCCCATCTTCTGCATGAAAAATATTTTCTACTCCGGAAAAGATTAAATCCTGTATATCTTCCTCATAATGAAAATTTACACATA
>DAOUPY010000230.1 GCA_030625925.1 Fusobacteriaceae bacterium
CTGATGAACCATATAATAAGGTTCTTTATCCTCAGTTCCAACTGAAAGGTAAAAATGTTTTCCCTGTTGTTTTGCAGTATTGAGCTGTTTTATAAGGGTGTAGGGATCTTCCTCAATAATACCCTTCCCCCACGATCCAAATATATTAACAAATTTCTTTTTATCTCCGTCTCTAAATAAAAATTCAGGAAGATAGATAAATTTAACTATTCTCGTAATTCTCTTATTGATAGTCAGTCTCACTAAACTCACAGCCCCGGCAAAACTACCGATCACCTTAAATAACTCCAGATGCTTCAATCCTATTTTAAAAGCACCATATCCACCCATGGAAAATCCTGCTATCCCGGCATTATCTACATTAAATCTTTTTTTCACATCTAAAATTAATTCATCTATAAAATAAGATTCATAATTTTTATTTTCTACCTTTTTAAAATCACTATACCAGGATTCACCACAAAATCCTGAATCAGGGAGGATAATGATCATTTTCCCAATCTTTTTTTGCTCCAATAAAAATTCATAGTGATCTAACAGTCGGCCCTTCTCTATCCAGTCATGGGCAATATCCCGCAATCCATGGAGTAAATAAAGTACTGGATAACTTTTTTCAGGATTATAAGATTTTGGTACCACTGCTAAATATGTCATCTCTTCATCTACATTATTACTCTTCATTTTTATATTTTGAACAACAAAACTTTTACTTTCAAGAGTTAATTCCTCTAAAGGTTCAAAATCTATCCCCTTGTCATTTTCAGGAATAATATTGACATTTTTATAAGTTACAGTTTTCTTTATTTTGATTTTCATCCTCTGTTTCCTGCTGCCTGTAACAACATATGCCGTATAGAATATAAATATACCTATTAAATAATACATAAACTCTCCTCAAGTCATTAATTAGAAGCTATCTCTATCAATTTTTTTATTTGATCTTTCGTCCCCAGTACTAACAATTTTTCATTTTCTTTCAATAGCTCATAGGACATAGGGTTTATCTTCATAATTCCATCCACCTCATGACCAATAACTATTAGATTGGTTTTCGTGGGGATCTTGGCTTCCATAAGAGTTGCATCTACCAGCTCCGACCCTTTCTTTATTTCTACCAGTTCAAATGTCAGCCCCTCTATCTTTGATTTTTTACTAAAAACATCTACAAAACTAATTAAGTTAGTTTGAGTAGCTGTGGCGATTATTCTATCGGCAGCTATCTCAAAGGGGGAAATTATAAAATCTGCTCCGCCTCTTTTTAATTTTTTTTCACTGCTGGCATCTACAGCCCTTGTTATCACCTGTATTTTTTCATTCAGATCTTTTGTAGTAAGGGTTAAAAAAAGATTATCGGCATCTGTTGGTAAAACCGATATCAATACTTTAGCGCTTTTCACATTGGCTTGGATGAGAATCTCATCTTTCGTTGCGTCTCCCGCTACATAGAGTATTTTATCCCTGTATATTTCCTTTAGTTTTTCAATACTTTTCTCATCATTTTCCACCACTACAAAATTCAAACCTTTTTTTAAAAAATCATTTATAATTTTTGTTCCAGTCCTGCCAGCTCCACATACTATGTAGTGATCTTTTAATTTAACTATCTTTTTATCCATCTTTCTCCACCTCAAATAGGATTTCAATTCCCCTTCAATAAAAAATTTAGTAATATTTCCCAATGTATAGACAACTACAGTTATTCCGGATAATATCAGGATCGATGTAAAAATTTTTCCATTGGGACTAAGTGCCTGGACCTCTCCAAATCCTACTGTAGAAAGGGTGATAGAAGTCATGTAGAAAGCATCTATTAAATTATAATTTTCGATATAAATGTATCCAAAAATACCTATAAAAAATATTAAAAATAATATAGCTCCAGGTATCAGTATTTTTTTTGCTTCAGATTTCATTTGTCCTCCATTTTTTTCTTTTAAAAATATATTTTATCATAATATTTTCCATAATACCACATATCCCAATTCTTTATATGCCAATTCTTCAAAAATTTAAATTTTAAAGGATTCTATTGACTTATCATGTATTATATACTCCAACAGGAAATAATTACAGTTACAATTTTAATCCTTTACTACTTATATTTAAATTGTAACCTTTTCCTTTATCTATAACAAAACTATAATTTAATATTGGAGGTAAAAAATATGTATGATTTAATAGTAATCGGTGCTGGTGCAGGAGGGTTAACCTCTGCATACACAGCTAACGGATTGGGAAAAAAAGTTCTCTTAGTTGATAAGGGGCTGCCCGGCGGAACTTGTACCTGGTCAGGATGTATGCCCAGCAAGGCTCTTATAAACATAGCCAAGGACGTTTACGCAGCTAAAAAGTATTCTTCTATAGATCTAGATACTGCAAAGGTCATGAGAGATGTAAGAGATGTCATAGAGGAAGTCTATTCCCACGAATCTCCAGAAATTTTAACCAATGATGGAATCACATTTAGAAAAGGTGAACTAATTAAAATAATCACTCCAAAAATTGTCCTGGTAGACGAGGTAGAATACCAAGGAAAGAACATAATTATATCTACTGGAACTTCCCCATTTATACCGCCTTTAGAGGGATTAGATAAGATAAATTACCTCACTAACCAAAACCTTTTCCAGTTAGAAAAACTCCCTAAATCCATGATAATTTTAGGAGGGGGAGCAATAGGAATTGAAATGGCTCAGTGCTTAAACAGACTGGAAACAAAAGTTCATCTAATAGAGAGGTCTTCTCGAATTTTTATTCGTGAAAGTGAAGAATTAGTGGATATTTTGTCTAAAACTTTAATAAAAGAAGGAGTCAATATCCATGCCAATACAACTGCTGTCTCTGTATCGCAGGATGACGGTGTCATAAGTCTCAATGTGGAAACCAATGGAGTGCCAAAAACAATCAAAGCTGAGGCTCTGCTGGTTTCTATAGGAAGAGTCCCAAATGTAACAAATCTTGGATTGGATGAATTAGGATTAAAATATAATCGGAAAGGGATTGAGGTAGACGATCATCTAAGGACAAATATACACAATATTTACGGTGTAGGAGATGTCGTAGGTCCATATCAATTTTCCCATACAGCTAATTACCAGGGAATTTTAGCAGTTAAAAACATATTTTTACCCTTAAAGAAAAAAGTAGATTACTCCGATATAAGCTGGTGTACCTTTACCTCTCCTGAACTCGCCTCCCGAGGACTTCCCGACCCAAAGAGAAAGGAAACTAAAATATATTCCTATGGACGGAGTGATTCAGATAGAACCATGACAAAAAAAGGTGATATTTTTGAGATGAGGGTGGAAACTAACCATAAAAAAGAGATCTTAGAGGTGAAGATCTTAGCTGAAAGAGCTGGAGAATTAATCTCCTCTCTCCAAATAGCAGCTGTCAACAATCTTACTTTGGACAAACTTTCACCGGTTATCTTTCCTCATCCGAGTTATAGTGAAATTTTTGGAGCCTTAGGTAAAAAAGCATATGTTGATAAATTACTCCATAATCCCATCATCCAATTGATTAAAAAAACAACATAATAATCCTTAAATTTGACACATCAATATATAAAGTATATAATTGATTATATTATACATTTACTTACTAAATGTTTTGGAATTATATATTTTACTAGAGGAGTGTGGAAGGATGAAAAAAATGACATTGACAACAAAAATTTTTATTGGATTGATTAGTGGGATAATCTTAGGGTTGATTTTATACCCAATGAGAGAGGTTCCCTTTGTAGCAGATTATATTATAGGATTTTTTCTAAAACTAGGCGGATCGGTATTTATAAATGCCATAAAGATGATGGTAGTTCCACTGGTGTTCGTCTCATTGACTGTGGGAAGTTCAGCCATGGGAGATATTAGAAAATTAGGAAGAATAGGAGCAAAAACTTTAGGGTTTTACCTGTTTACTACGGCTATAGCAATTGTTATTGCCCTTACTCTGGCAAATGTAATAGATCCAG
>DAOUPY010000447.1 GCA_030625925.1 Fusobacteriaceae bacterium
GTCCAACTTTTGCCTTTTCAGCTTTCTTTTTCAATAGTTCTATATCTAAGTTCAACTCTTTCAGTCTTATTCTCTTTTTTTCCACTATTCTGTCTAAGATCATTTCTCACCTGCCTTTTTATCTATTTGTCATTTCTACCAATTCATCCAATTTAGCAAGAGCCTTTCCACTTTCAATTATCTCTCTGGCCATCTGTATTCCCTCTTGGATAGACGATGCTTTTTTCCCTGCATACAGAGCTGCCCCGCTGTTTAGAACTAATATATCTTTTTTTGCTCCTCTTATCTCGCCCTTAAATATTCTCCTTATTATCTCTGCATTTTCTTTAGGCGTTCCCCCTTTTAATTCCTCTTTAGTACTTCTTTTCATTCCAAAATCTTCTGGTTCTATATAATAGGTGTTAATTTTCCCAGCTTTTAATTCACTTACCTTAGTTTTATCGGTTACCGTTATCTCGTCCATTCCATCCATTCCATGAACAACCAATACATGTTTAGTTCCTAATTTTTTCATAGCCTCTGCCATAAGTTCGGTCAAATTTTCATGGAACACTCCCAACACCTGTCCATTGGCTCTGGCAGGGTTTGTAAGGGGTCCCAGCATATTGAAAATTGTTCTAAATCCCAGCTTTTTTCTAACTGCTGCTGCATATTTCATAGAACTATGAAAGGCAGGAGCGTATAAAAAACCCAGATCTATCTTTTCTATGCATTCTTTTACCCTTTCCGAACTTATATCTATATTTATACCCAAAGTTTCCAGTACATCTGCACTTCCACACTGGCTGGATACCGATCTGTTCCCATGTTTTACTACTGTCGCTCCTCCAGCAGCTGCTACAAATGCTGATGCTGTAGAAATATTATATGTATCTGCACCATCTCCCCCTGTTCCGCAGGTATCCACAGTATATCTATCCCCTAAATCTATCTGCACCGCTTTATTCCTCATAACCTTAGCTCCACCACTTATTTCTTCTGAAGTTTCCCCCTTTACCCTCAAAGCTGTCAAAAAACTGGCTATATGAACTTCACTTACCCTGCCTTCCATTATTTCTGTCATTGCATAGGTCATCTGAGATTCTGTAAGACTTTCACCGTTGACTAATATATCAATAATTTTAATCATACACGTCCTCCTACAACAAAATTTTCTATCATCTTCATCCCTTCAGCTGTGTAAATAGATTCAGGATGAAACTGTAATCCTACAATCTTATATTTTTTATGTCTGACAGCCATTATTTCCCCATCATCAGTTCTTGCTATTATCTCCAACTCTTCATTTAATGTTTCTTCTAAAATAGCCAGCGAATGATATCTTGCTACCTTTGTATTTTGGGTTATTCCGCTGAATATTCCATCTTCAGAATGAATTATTTTAGAAGCTTTCCCGTGAAATACCTCCTTGGCGTAGGATACAGTCCCGCCAAATGCCTCTCCTATAGCTTGGTGCCCCAGACATATCCCCAGGATAGAATATTTTTTATACAACTTTTTTATAAGCTCTATACATATCCCTGCTTCTTTAGGAGTCTTAGGCCCTGGAGATATAACTATCTTATCCGGATTGAGCCTGTCTATCTCCTCCACACTTATCTCGTCATTTCTAAAAACTCTTATATCTTTTTCAAATCTTCCTAAATACTGATATAAGTTATATGTAAATGAATCGTAATTATCTATTAAAATTATCATGAATCCCTCCTATTATCTGTTAAGTGCCGATACCAAAGCTCCTATCTTGTTCCTGCACTCCTCATATTCATTTTCTGGAATAGAATCTCCTGTTATCCCTGCTCCTGCCTGCAAATATACCTTTTCATTTTTTATAACCATAGTTCGAATGGCTATGCAGGTATCCATATTTCCTTCATAGGAAAAATATCCCACTGCTCCTCCATATATTCCCCTTCTATTTTTTTCTAATTCCTCTATTATTTCCATAGCCCTTACCTTTGGAGCTCCTGACAATGTTCCTGCCGGCAGGATAGAAGAAAGTACAGAAAAATTGGTTTCCTTTTCTTTTTTCTCCCCTTCAACTAAAGAAACCAGATGCATCACATGGGAATAATTCTGTACCTTCATAAATTGAGTTACTTCTACACTGTCTATCTTAGAAACTTTTCCCACATC
>DAOUPY010000474.1 GCA_030625925.1 Fusobacteriaceae bacterium
CTTCCCTGTCTTCTATTACCAAAAATTCCCATGGTTTTTTATTTTTCCCGCTGGGAGCCACTTTCCCGGCAGCCAATACCTGCTTCAATTTTTCTTCTTCTATTTTTTTATCCTTATATTTTCTGATACTTCTTCTCTCCAATAAAACTTTTAACATCTCCTATCCCCCCCGAATATCTTTAAATTATTTAATAGAAGTATACCATAAAATGCAATATTACTCTTCCCCACCGCCTCGATTTCTGATCTCCTAATAATATATTTTACTCTTCTTCCAGTTCTTCTATAGTTTGCTCTTTTTTCAAAGAGTAAACGCCAAAGAGGAAAGAGTTCGGGAATAAACAGTAATAAAAAAAAGAGACGACCTAAGTCATCTCCTTATAACACCACATCCTGATCAAAAGTAAAGTCCAGATATGTTCCACTAGGAATTCCTATAGCTCCTCCCTTTGTGAGTACAGATGCACCTAATCCTACTTTGGCTCCGGTTTTAGCTCCACTGCTGCCACCTATCAATCCACCTATTGCCGCTGTTCTGGCAGTCTTTCCTACTGTATCTGCTCCTGACCCTTGCTCGCCTGTATAATTTAGTTGATTAGTGGTTATGTGTACTAATTTATTCTCTACCATCACCTGAGTCAGTTTAATTGTTAATTTAGATGATCCTACCAGCCTTCCTGCTCGAACAGATTCGACTACTATACCATAGACTCTACTTCCAGATTTTACAGCTACTTTGCTATCTATAACTATATCCCCTTCTAATATTGCAGAAAATTTATGTCCTGCATTGTGTTTAGATCCATCGATAGTATCGAAAGTTTTTATCATCATAGAAGTTCCCCTCGGTATAACTAATTTTACTTCTTCACTATAACTTACCAATCCCATCATTAAAAATAATATTGTTATAATTTTTTTCATCATCAACCCTCCATAAACCATGTTATCTTTTTTTTTATAGAGAGATTATAACATATAACTGTATTTTCAAATTCCGAAAAACGGAATTTTCATATTTTATTTCCTTCAAAATATTCCCTTAACCTATCTCTGTCTATTATTTTTATATATTTTCTTTCTTTGATTATAACTCTCTTCTCAATCAATTTATTGGTTATCTCATAAAGTCTTGTTTTATTAACATTTAGATAATCACAGTAATCTAAATATCTTTCATAAAAAACCTTATCCTCTATAGCTGTTATATCCAAGATATAGGCAAAATAGCCTATAGGACCATACGCTAAAAACATTGTCAAGCCTATTGCATTCAATATTATTTTCTCATTGTCATAGATTAACATCTTTAAAAAATCAGCTCTTTCCAATAATCTTTCGAATAATTTTTTTTCTAAAAACGCTACTTTCGTATCATCGTATTTAGCTAAGCAATCAAAAAAATTATCATTGTTGTAATCAAAAAAATATAAATTTATCCCCATAAATTCTCCTGATTTAAATCCAATTGGATAAAGTATTATCCTTTCAGAAAGATGTTTAGAAGCTAATACTTCTCCACTTAAAATATATCCAACCTTTCTATCCCAACCTGAAGTATAGATGAATTCCCCTTTTTTAAAAGTTTTTATTTGATATTCATCATTTTTAGCTATCTTAAAAAATTCTTCTTTTTTCAATTTATCACCGCCTTTTTAATACAATGACTCAGAGACCGAAAATTCATAAAGTTTTTTTTATATACCAATTCTATTTCATCTTCCTTTTATAGATCTAAACAAAAAGGAGATGACCTGAGTCATCTCCTAATAATATACTTTATAATTTTAAAATTATTCAGTCATTCCATATTTCTTTAATAATTCTGCATCTTCATTTTTGTCAGCATCTAATTCTATCTTCTTGATAGATAATTTTACTTTTTGATCAGCAGCTGAGATTTCAATAACTTCAGCAGTTACTTCTTGACCAACTACAAACTTTTCTTTTAAATCTTTAACGAATTCTTTTGAAACTTGAGAGATATG
>DAOUPY010000216.1 GCA_030625925.1 Fusobacteriaceae bacterium
ACTGGAGGCTTTATTTTGTATACAGCATCCAATAAGGTAAAAGAATTTTTTCAAAATTTTGGAGATGATTATAATTGTCCTTATATAATTGTGTCAGATGAAGAGGAGTTTATGGACTTATCTGAGGACAGGGAAGTACTCCTCGATTATCCGCACATTTTTATAGGAGAAGATCTATATCTGCCGGAAAAACATACTCTGGACTGTACAGTTGTATCTGATACACCTATGGAGCTTGAAAAAGTCTCTATTATTTGTATGAATCCATTATTTAACTGGAAGATCCATAGAAGTATGGAGAAGATAAATCAAGAACAGATAGAAATCAAAACAAGGGATATCAAAGCATTAATAGTCGATGACAGCAGGTTAAATTTAAATGTATTAAAGGATCTCTTAGAGGGGATTGGAATACTAGTTATTTCTGCTTCCAGGGGTTCTGAAGCTTTAAAATTATTAACAGATGAGGTAGATATTGTATTTACAGATATACAGATGCCTGAGATGGATGGATATGAACTGGCTGAAAGGATAAAAAAGATAAATATGAAACTTCCGGTTGTGGCTATAACTGCAAATGCATTCTTAGAAGATAGAATAAAAGCTTTAAAGGGGTCACTGGATGCCTATGTAACCAAACCTTTTGAGAGAGATGATCTTATAGAGGCAATTGAGAATCTTGTGCCCCAGCTAAAGGTTGAAAGGCTTGTCAATGAACTGGGCAATGAAGGAATAATAGCTGATTGTTTAGAGGAGATACCACAAGGACTTTTGCAGCTAAAAGAAGCTCTGGAAGTAAAATCATATGAAAAAATAAGGTATTATGCACATAAGCTCAAAGGAGAGTTTTCATATCTAAAAGAGGATAAAATAAGAATTCTTCTGGAAGAAATTGAAAAAGATTCAGAGAATTTTGAGCAAAAGGTTAAATATCTAAAGAGTATAGAGGTCAGATGGAATAGTTTAAAGGAGAAGATTGGAGAGGACGGCATATGAAGGTATTAATAGTAGAGGACAGTCTTGTAACAAGAAATCATTTAGAAAAAAAATTAAAAGAAGAAGGATTTGATGTAAGCACAGCTTCATCCGGGGAAGCTGCCTTACAAACAATAGTAAACATGAACCCGCAGCTTGTACTTTTAGACCTATACCTGCCAGGGATAGACGGATTAGAAGTTTGTGAAAAAATAAGAAATCATCCAGGAGTCTATGGATCTCCCCACATAATAATGCTCACAGGAAAGACGGAGGAACAGGATATAGTGGACGGGTTTGTGAGAGGGGCAGATGATTATGTAAAGAAGCCCTTTAATATAGCTGAGGTGATTCTCAGAATAAGAGCGGTAGAGCGGAAAACTGCTGCAAAGTCAGAGGTTCTTCAGGTGGGAGATATTGTTATTAATCTTTCAGCTAATAGTGTAAGGGAGGGAGGAGAGGAGATCAAGCTCTCCAAAACAGAGTATAACCTTCTTGTTTTTTTAGCAAAAAATAGGGGAGTGGCTCTCTCCAGGATGAATATCTATGAAAGAGTTTGGGAGGATGAATTTATTCCAGGAAACAGGATCATAGATGTATATATAAGAAAGCTCAAAAATAAACTTTCTACCTTTGATAACCACATCGAATCCCTTCAGGGAAGGGGATATATCTTGAGGGGGAAGTTCTAAAAGGATGTTAAAATAAACACCCAGATACTTAGATTTATTGAAAGCTGCCATTAACACTAGATAGTTATATTTTTTTCATTCAGGTTGATTGGTTCACTTTGAAAATATAAGTAAAACACATAAAGAAAAATGAAAAGATCTCCCAGCTGTAATAGTCGTACAGTGAGGAGGTCTTTTCATTTTATTATTAAGATTCAAATATATATTTATTTCGGCCACTTTCCTTAGCTTTGTAGAGAGCCTTATCAGCTTCCTTCAAAAATAAATAAGAATTTTGATCTTTGAGAATCCTAGAACTCTTTACCCCCATACTGACTGTTACTTTCCCAAAATGAGAATCTTTATGTTCTAGATTGCACATTTTTAATTTTTTCTGGAATTCATTTATAAGACATATAGTTTCTTTTAAAGGGGTCTGGTATAAAATTATTAAAAACTCTTCCCCTCCGTACCTGCCGACAACGTCTCCTTCTCTTTTAAAAACTTTTTTAAGAAGCTTTCCTATTATTTTTAAAACTCGGTCACCCTCAGGGTGTCCATACCTGTCATTATATTTCTTAAAATAATCTATATCTATCATGATGAGAGTTAATATAATTCCAGATCTCTTAGCACTCTTAAACAATAGATCATATCCTTCATCTAGAAATCTTCTTGTAGCCAGCCCTGTTAAGTAGTCTGTATATGCTAATTTCTCCAGAGCAATTTTTTTATTTTCTATGTCGTTTTTTTGATCCTCTACTTTAACCATTAGATTGTTAAATGCCTTTATAACTTCATCCATTTCATTTCCTATCTTAGGATATTTAAGCAGCTTGTATTTTTGATTTTCCCTTATAGAAATAATATGCTTATAAAGCGATACAAGGGGAGTAACTAATTTTTGATTCAATCTATTTTTCACAAAGAAAATAAATAGGAACGAAAGGATAATAGGGATTATTCCTATCCAAAAATTTAATAAAGCTCCCTTAGAAATCCGGTCATCAACCGTTACTTGTATGATGTAAGCTATTTTATGAACACTTTTCATATAAGGAACGTAATAAACTCTCTTTCTATCTTCTATTCGATCAGAATAAAAATCTAATTCTTTTTTCGAATCAAGAATGTTTTGTATAAGTTTTTCATCGTTTTTATTTGGAATATAAATTTGTAATAATAAATTATTTTTTATCTTTAAATCGAATATATAGTCATCATCTATTTCTTTGATAAATAGAAGGTGACCAACGGCTTTCCCGGTACCGTCGTTATGTAAAATAACATGGGAAAAAAACATATAGGCTTTCCCAGCTATATCCATATAACCTGAGACTGTTTTAACTCGATTTCTACCATTTGGCTGGCTGCTAAAAAAATATTTTTTACCTTTTAATGAGATGACGTTTTTTATATTTGTTTTAGGGATAGAATAATTTACAACCTCGTTTTGCTCCTCGTCATAGATAGCAACGTAATCCAATCCAAAGAGTTTTAGTGAGTCTTCTGTAAAAAGTTCATCCAAAAATATTTGTTTTTTCCCCTCACTCATAGATCCATCCATGCTTTGGTAGAGTGTATTCCACTCGGCATTATCCTTTAGGATAGAAGAAAGGTGATCAAATTGTTGTGACGTAACTGAAAACAATTTATTTATATCCCGTTTATGCTTTTCTGTGGCAGCTCTTTTAAGAGCCGGAATAACAACCAGGATATAAGAGCTTATATAGGTAACGGTCATTATGCACACAAGAGAAAAGAACCATTTTTTTATAGAATTTACCATATTTTTTTTCAATGAAATACTCCCTTATTCTATTTTTAATATTCGGGTGTTATTATTAGTATACTATTTAATTTTTAAAAATTGAATTTTTTAAAATAAGTATAGTCATATTTGGTAGTGGAGGATCATTAGGGATTTTTGAATAAATTTTAGTATACTATATTTTTTATGTTAATATATTGTTGTGAAGATAAATAAATACAAAAAAGGAGGGTATAGATGAAAACTTCCCATGAAGAATTAAGAAGATCTATAGAAACAGGCTTTATAGATAAAAATTACAGTTCAAATAATCTATATCTGCCTCAGTTAATTACAAATAACAGATTAAAAAATAAAAAAGTATTATCGACTATTTTAAATGAACTCCGAACCTGTGATGAATTTTATTTTTCAGTGGCATTTTTGACTAAAAGCGGTGTGGCTGTGCTGATAAATACTTTGGAGGAGCTGAGAAATCGGGGGATAAAGGGAAAAGTTCTGGTATCCCAGTATCAGGATTTTACCCAGCCGGAAGCCCTAAAAACCCTCCTACAGTTTGAAAATATTGAACTGCGAATAGCAACCGAGGGAAACTTTCATGCCAAGGGGTATTTTTTTAAACATAAAGATCAGTACACTCTCATGGTAGGAAGCAGTAACCTAACCGCCAGTGCACTCTGTACCAACAAGGAATGGAATCTTCTGGTAACCACATGAAATAATTCAAATTTGATCTCGGAGGTTTTGGAAGAAGCAGACTCAGAATTTGAAAAGGG
>DAOUPY010000198.1 GCA_030625925.1 Fusobacteriaceae bacterium
ACTGAATTTTCTAATTCATACATAAAATCAGCATTTGTTTTTCTATTGTAAAATTCATCTATAAATGATTTTCCTTCATTTGTTTTTTTTGAATGAAATTCCTCTTCCTTTGAGTTAAACATTGTTTTTAAATCTTTTTCATCTAAGTCTTTATACCTTTCTTCAAAAACCATAAATTCTCTCTCAAAACGTTTTTTCTTAATCTTTTTGAATTTTTCAGGATAATAACCCAAAGTCAACATAGCTATTGGAATGGTGTAGTTGGGCAGGTTAAAAAGTTCTTTATGAAGTTCATAGTGTTCTAAAATATCCCCAATATAACAGCTTCCTATTCCTAAACTTTCCGCTGCAATTACCGCATTGGTCGAAGCAATCATAGTATCTTCAAAGGATTTCATCATCTCAGCTTTTCCTGGTTTTCTCCCACCATCTTTATAAGTTTTGGTAATCTCATAATAATTATTCCATTTATTAAAATCAGCTACAAATATCAATATATCTGAGGCAGTTTTTATAAAGGGCTGAGAATCACAGGATTCGGATAATTTTTTCATTGTATCCGAATCTTTAATATGTATAATTGAATACATCATCATATTCCCGGCACTTGGAGCACTCAGGGCAGCCTTAATTATTTTATCCATATCTTCACTGGATATTCTTTTTTTATCGTACCACCTCAGAGAAACTCTGTCGTCTATGGTTTTTAAAGTATTGTTCATCCATTACACCTCCAATTTTTTTATTATTCTACCACATTTTTGGTATTGACAACAATATTATATTTATGTTATGATTATTGAAATTTATAACAATAATTAATAACTCATATAAGCTAGAAATATGGTCTAGTGTCTCTACGGTTAACCTAAAATTAACCTCTATGGGTGAAAAGTAAAGGCAGGAGTCTATACTCTTCACACATAGTTTTTGTAGAGGGTGGACTACGGTCTTTTTTTTATACCTTTTTTCAAGATATAATTAAAACCGCATATGATCATAAAAATTTAGCTTTTTATCATTTTTATTTCAATATAATTAGGAGGTTTATTTATGTTAAACGGAAAAATAATCAAAGAGGCTATCACCTTTGACGATGTATTATTAGTGCCGCAAAAATCAGAGGTTTTACCCCACGAGGTATCATTACAGACAAATTTAACTAAAAAAATCACCCTAAACATCCCATTTTTAAGTGCTGCTATGGATACTGTTACAGAATCTAAGATGGCAATCTCCATGGCACGTCAGGGAGGTTTAGGATTTATCCATAAAAATATGTCCATCGAAGATCAAGCTGCTGAAATAGATAAGGTTAAGAGAAATGAATCTGGGATGATTACAAATCCTATCATCTTACATAGAAACTCTATCTTAGCTGATGCGGATAAGATTATGGCAACCTACAGAGTTTCTGGATTACCCATTGTAGAAGATGATGGAACATTGGTAGGAATAATCACAAATAGAGATTTAAAGTACAGAAAAGATCTCAGCCAGAGGGTAGAGGAGATAATGACTTCTAAAAATCTTATTACAGCATCTGTTGGAACTACTCTGGATGATGCCAAAGAAATTTTACTTGAGAATAGAATTGAAAAATTACCTATCGTAGATAGTGACAATAAATTAAAGGGACTTATCACTATAAAGGATATTGACAATTTAGAAGAATTTCCAAACGCCTGCAAGGATATGAAGGGAAGACTAAGAGTCGGAGGAGCTGTTGGAATTGGAGCCGACACTATGGAAAGAGTAAGTGCATTGGTAGAAGCTGGTGTTGATATTATCACTGTAGATTCAGCCCATGGTCATTCCCAGGGTGTTCTTAATATGATAAAAACTATCAGAGCTGAATTCCCTGAATTAGATATCATCGGAGGAAATATAGTAACAGCCCAGGCTGCCATTGATTTGGTAGAAGCTGGAGCTACTGCTGTAAAAGTAGGAGTAGGACCTGGTTCTATCTGTACTACTCGTGTTGTAGCAGGAGTAGGTGTTCCTCAATTAACTGCTGTTAACGATGTATATGAAGTCTGTAAAAACTTGGAAGTAGGAGTTATTGCCGATGGTGGAATAAAGTTATCCGGAGATATTGTCAAAGCTTTAGCTGCTGGTGCAGACTGTGTCATGGTAGGAGGACTTCTTGCTGGTACTGAGGAAGCTCCAGGAGAAGAGGTTATCTTTAACGGTAGAAAATTTAAGGTATATGTAGGTATGGGATCTATGGCTGCTATGAAAAGAGGATCTGGAGACAGATATTTCCAAGGAAAGGCTAAAAAATTAGTTCCTGAAGGAATCGAAGGAAGAGTGGCCTATAAGGGTGCTTTATCTGATGTTATCTTCCAACTTTGCGGCGGAATCAGAGCTGGTATGGGGTATTGCGGTACTCCTACAATAGAAGTTTTAAAGAGAGATGGTAAATTTGTAAAAATCACAGGATCAGGACTCAAAGAGTCTCATCCCCACGATATAAATATTACTAAAGAAGCACCTAACTACACAACATAGGATAAATAATATAAAATTAAATATTTAGCTTTTTAGTAAAAAATAAGGAAACCCCCTCAGGGGGTTTCCTTATTTTAGTTTACATACCACACATAAAATGATCCGAATTCCACTAAATATTCTATGATACCCTGGTCTTCAATAGATTCCAACATGTCTATGACCTCTTCGGGATCTGCTTTTAAGTTTTCCATGATACCCTCTACTAAGTCTGGCTGGGTCATCTTGAAGAAATATTCTAAAAATTCCAATGGCCCATCAAAAGTATCAAGGTTCCCTGCAATTTGCGTTAATTTAACCTCATCTAAATCAGGTGTCTTCTCAGCTATATAGATAATCATCTTTGACAGGCACTCCATTTGATCTTCATCTATCTCATTGGCTATCTCTTTAAAAAAATTATCGGCTCTCTCATCATTCCAAATTTTTGTCAATTCTTCCTTTAAATTTTCATAGTTCTTTTTTTCCATCTTTACCTCCAAATTTATTCTTTTTTCTATTTTATCATAAATTTTTCAAAAGATTATATATATTTAATATTATTCATCTTTCCCATTAAAATCAAGAGTTTTATAAGAAAAAACTAAAATAATCAAAAAAACCTTAATTATTTTTTGACAAGCTCCTATAAAAATGTTATTGTTGTATCAATTAAAAAAACAAACTAACGTGGAGGCCAAAATATGAGATCAATAATTAATATTTCTATTGTCATTATAATAATAATTATAAGCATAATCAATAATATTAGTTGTGATCTTTATAGTACGAATTCCACCAATTTTTTTTAAAACGTATAGTTTTTTAGCAAGATTAATTACTTAGGGAAAGTAGTATAGGAGCAACTAATATTATTAGCTGCTTCTTTTTTTATAAAAAAAAATAAATTTAGGAGGTTATAGAGATGATAGATACTAAAAAAATATGGATGAATGGTGAAATGATCGATCATGACAATGCTAAGGTTCACGTTTTATCCCATGTAATGCATTATGGAAGCAGTTTTTTTGAAGGGATCAGAGCTTATAAAACAGAGGAAGGAACAGCTATCTTTAGACT
Source organism: Fusobacteriaceae bacterium (assembly GCA_030625925.1). GTDB lineage: Bacteria > Fusobacteriota > Fusobacteriia > Fusobacteriales > Fusobacteriaceae > Psychrilyobacter. The sequence goes on from DAOUPY010000198.1 coordinate 3,571, forward strand.
AGATGAACATATCGACAGATTATACAACTCTTGTAAAATCTACAGAACTGAGATCCCATATTCTAAAGAGGAGATAAAAAAAGCTATATTTGATACTATCAAAATCAACGGTATTAAAACTGCCTATATCAGACCCTTGGTATACAGAGGATATGAATCTTTAGGAGTAGATCCATCTAACTGTCCCGTTGAAACTATGATAGCCGCCTGGGAGTGGGGAGCATATCTAGGGGAAGAAGCTTTAACTAAAGGTGTTGACGTTTGTGTCTCTTCTTGGAGAAGGTTAGCACCAAATACAATGCCTACAGCTGCTAAGGCTGGAGGAAATTACTTGAGTTCCCAGCTTATCAAGATGGAGGCGCTGGAAAATGGATATGATGAAGGTATTGCCTTGGATTACTCAGGAAATGTCAGTGAGGGCAGCGGGGAAAATTTATTTTTAGTTTTTGATGGAAAGATCTATTCTCCTCAGTCAGGATCTTCAGCCCTTATTGGTATCACACGTGATTCGGTAATAACAATAGCCCGTGATCTAGGCTATGAAGTTGTTGAAGAAACAATTTCCAGAGAATCCCTATACACAGCCGACGAGATGTTTTTTTCTGGGACTGCTGCTGAGATCACACCAATAGCCAGTGTTGACAAGATTAAAATTGGAAGTGGTAAAAGAGGTTCTGTTACAGAGAAAATACAAAAGGCCTTCTTTGAGATGACTGAAGGGAAAAACCCTAAGTATAACTCATGGTTAACTTATGTAAAATAAGCAAGGTAACGTTGCATCCAGATAATAAAAAAAGAAATTAGGAGATTGATTATGAGAAGTGATGAAATAAAAAAAGGGAGCCAGAGAGCTCCCCAT
>DAOUPY010000092.1 GCA_030625925.1 Fusobacteriaceae bacterium
ACCAGGTTATGTAATGACTGATATATTAAAAACTGTTCCACAAGACCTATTAGATAAATTTGCTAAAATGACAATGTTAGGTAGACTAGGTCAGCCAGAAGAAATAGCAAAAGTAGCATTATTTTTAGCTAGTGACGATGCAAGTTACGTAACAGGACATACACTTAGTACAAATGGTGGAATGAGATTATAGGTAAAAAAAAATGAAAAGTAGTTATAAATTTCACTTTATAACTAGTAGGATTTTTACAAGGGGTGTTTGAAATGTCAAAGGTATATATAGTTTCTGCAAAAAGAACTGCAGTAGGTGGATTCATGGGGAGTTTAAGCAAGGTGAAACCAGCAGAATTAGGTGGAGCAGTTATAAAAAATATAATTGAGGAAACTAAGATAGATCCTAAAAATATAGATGAAGTGGTCTTGGGAAATGTACTTTCAGCGGGACATGGTCAGGGAGTAGGAAGACAGGCTGCCTTGGCTGGAGGAGTACCGGTTGAAGTTCCGGCATATACAGTTAATATAATCTGTGGAAGTGGGATGAAAACTCTGATGTTAGCATATAATGCTATAAAATCTGGAGAAGCTAACATGATAATGGCTGGGGGAGTGGAATCTATGTCCATGGCACCATATTTAATTCCTGGATCTACCAGATCCGGGCATAGGATGGGAGATTTTAAGACTATAGATCACATGGTTTTTGATGCTCTTACAGATGCTTTCGGAGGATATCATATGGGAGTTACAGCTGAAAATATAGCTGAGAAGTACAGTTTATCCAAGGAATCTCAAGATGCCTTCGCTATAGAATCTCAAAGAAGAGCAATAGCTGCCGTAGACAGCGGTAGATTTGAAGATGAAATAGTACCTATAGAGGTAAGGTCTAGAAGGGAAACTATAGTTTTTGACACCGATGAACATCCAAATAGAAAAACAAGTTTAGAAAAATTAGGAAAGCTAAAAACAATCTTTAAAAGAGATGGAACAGTTACAGCAGGAAATGCTTCTGGAATAAATGATGGGGCAAGTGTAATGCTGGTGGTTTCAGAGGAAGCTGTTAAAAAATATGAATTGACCCCTTTGGTGGAAATAGTATCCACTGGACAAGGGGGAGTGGATCCATCTATTATGGGGATGGGACCAGTTCCTGCTATTAAAAATGCTTTGGGAAAAGCTGGGATGACATTAAAAGAGATGGAATTGTTGGAATTAAATGAAGCTTTTGCAGCACAATCTCTTGGTGTAATGACAGAATTAACAAAGCAGTATGATGTGACTCTAGATTGGTTTACTGATAAAACCAATGTAAATGGAGGAGCTATAGCCTTGGGGCATCCTGTAGGAGCTAGTGGAAATAGGATTACTACAACTCTTATCCATGAGATGAAAAAAAGTGGAGTGAATTTTGGATTGGCTTCCCTTTGTATTGGTGGAGGAATGGGGACGGCAGTGATCTTGAAGAATATAAAATAAGAAAAATTAATTAAAAAAAGGAGTTAGCAAAATAATTTTGCCAACTCCTTTTTTAAGAAAATCATAGATTATTTGTAAAAGTAAAAGTTAAAAAATATCCTATTACTCCTAATTGGATGAAACGTCACGTTTCTTTTTTATCTGAACCTATAACCGATTCCAAATGTCCATCTAGAATAATCATAGTTAGTTTTATTTACCTTAGAATGGGTGTCTTGATATGAAACTTCCAATACAACCCCGTCATTTTCTACTCCTCCGCCAAGGGCATAGTATAGCCCGTCTTTAGGAGTATGATCTCCCCCGTCCTTCATATTAAATGAATAACCCAGGTTAGCTTTGACAAAGGTCTCCCAAGAAGAATCCCCCAAATATCCAATCTTATATTTTAATGCACCATAGACCGGGACAGATCTAAACAGTGGATCATTTATACGTTTATTTTCTTGATTGATCTGGTAGGCGATACCGGCACCCAGGTATAAATTATCATTTACAGAGTTCATAATTTCAGCTGCAAAATCAACTCCTATACTAGAAGTTTTTTCCTTATACACAGTACTTGAATCATCGTAATTATAAGTTCCGAATCCATTTAATCCAATCCTAGTTTCTATATACTTGTCTGCCATGGCTGTGGTAGCCGATCCTATCAATAGTCCTATTAATAATAATTTTTTCATACTTCACCTCTTCAAATAAATTTAAATATGATTTTGACCCTTTAAAAGGTCATAAAATATATTGATATATTTTAATATGGTTTGAGTTATAATACAACTAAAAATTAAAAGTTTTTAATTAAAATTTTCTTCTACGTATTTCTCGCTGATTACAGCAGCTATAGCACCGTCAGCAGAAGCAGTAATAACCTGATATAATAATTTTTCCCTGCAGTCTCCTGTAACATACACACCTTCTAAATTTTCTCCAGTAGATGAAAGTTTTACATTTAGAGTTTTTTCGTCTGCAATTAAGAAACCATTAGAATTAACTACTAGTTTATCTTTAAATAACTCAGTATTTGGAACATTTCCAACTAAAACAAAGACACCGATTGGTTTATCTCCGCCATTATGTTCTGTGATCTCACCGGTTATCTTGTTTTTGAGAACAATGCTTTCGAGTCCTCTAATAGGATCTCCCTTCATCTCTTCTACAACGGTATCCCAGATGAAATTGATCTTGTCATTTTTAAATGCTTTTTCTTGGATAGATTTAGCAGCTCTTAACCTGTCTCTCCTATGGACTACGTTTACTTTTTTAGCAAATTTAGTTAAAAAGATAGCTTCCTCTACAGCGGTATCTCCTCCACCAATGACAAATACCTCCAGATCTCTTACGAAAAATCCATCACAGGTGGCACAATAGGAAACTCCTCTGCCGGTATATTCCTTTTCACCAGGGGCACCGGCTAACCTAGGAGATGCTCCGGTGGCTAGGATAACGGATTTAGCCTTATATTCTATTCCTGATTCACCAGTTAGGGTTTTCACCTTAGATTCTAAATCCAGCTCAATGATGGTATCGGTTTTAAATTCACATCCGAAATTAGCAGCTTGATTTCTCATTCTCATTGTCAGTTCAGTTCCCGATTCAAAAATCATTCCACCGGGATAATTTTCAATTTCAGATGTAGTAGAAATTTGACCTCCTACCAGCATATTTTTCTCAATTATTAGTGTTTTCATCATTCCTCTGGCACCATAAAGGCCGGCAGATAAACCAGCAGGACCACCACCTAATATAATTAAATCATATAAATTTTCCACAAAATTCCTCCTTAAACATTAGTATTACGTAATATAACTATATACTTATTTTACTGAAATAACAACTAATAAATTATTTTTCTTTTTCCCTTGCAATTGAGTAAAATGGAGGTATAATTGTATTAAAATATAAAAAAATGGAGGATGAACCTATGAAGGAAAAAATTTTAAAGTTGTTAGTTAAATCTGAACCACTAAAAACTGGTGATATCGCTAAGATTTTGAAGGTTGATACTAAGGAAGTTACCAAAGCTCTAAAAGCCTTGAAAAAGGAAGAAAAAATTATTTCTCCTAAAAGGTGTTTCTATACAGTTGAAAAAGCAGAGGAGAAATTAATTGTAAATAAAAAAGATTTTGTGTCTCTATACAAAGAAAAGGGAACGTTTAAAACTAAGGTAGAAGCTGAAACAAATTTAAATACCTTCATGGATCTAGTAGGAGAGCTGCTGACCTCTGGAAAAGAGGTGAATTTCACAGGGTGGGGTAAGTTTAAAGTAGTTGAAAGAGAAGAAAGAAAGGGAAGAAACCCTCAAACAGGGGAGGAAATCACAATTTCTGCTAAAAAATCAATTAAATTTAAACCTGGAAAAAAATTAGATGAGAGAGTAAATGATTAATCTGAAAAAGCAAAAAAGTAGTTTATGCATATTTCTATTAGTATTTTGTCATTGATATTAAAAAAGGAGGAATTAGATGGGGAAAATCAAAGTGAATAGTGTGCAAGATGTAAGAACAGAATTATTGTTCAATTCAGAAAATGACATAAAGATCAGGACTAGGAATGTAAAAGTAAAATATGAAAACGGGACTTCTAGAGTAATCAGACACTTACCAATAGAAGCATTTTTACATATATCGGAAGATGAAAAATTATTAAAAAAAGCAAAGGTGACAGATTTTTATATAATGCGTGAAGATGCGGATATCATAGTGTTTTTAGACAGCAGTATGGATGTATCGGCATATGATTCAGTTTCATATAAGACTTTGAAAGAGTTAAATGATAGAGATGTAGTGAAAACTATAGTTATAAAAAATGGAGAAGATCTGTATGAGGAGTATAAAGAAAAAATAAAAAACACGTTGAAAAAAGTCGTTATAAAAAATGTAGAATAGGGTATTTTCAAATTTAATGTAAATGGATTGAAATCTTCTTAATTAATGGATTGTAGACCGTTAATTGGGAAGATTTTTATTATTTTGAAGTTTATTACGAAAAAATAAAAAAGCAACGTTACGCTGCGTCCATGATAATAAAAAAAGATGGAAACAGCATCGTTCCATCTTTAGTATTTAATAGATCTATAGAAAAACTTAGTAATTTTTACCTGCTGCCATAATATTATTGATATCAAAGGCATGACAAGGAGTCACTCCATATACCATCCCACAGTGAGGACAAGTATATTCCATAGTTACCATTGTGATATCTTCATTGCATTCGTGACACTTAAAAGAAGCTGGGATCGGCATGGACTGCATGCTGAATCCCATCATTCTTACCTTGTCAACTACCTGCTTTCCATCTTCGAAACTTCCATTACATCCATCATGCATATTATAAATCCTCCTATGTTTTTTTCTCTTTCAGACTTACTTTGGTTTCTTTGTATTTAAGAGAAACCACAAGAAAGAAGAGTTTAATTTTTGATTATTTCAAAATTTGCTTCCAATTCTTGGCCATATCTAAGCTTAGTTCTCATCCCTTGGATAACTTCATCCAGAGATTCTAACTTGTGTAAGATAGCTTTCTCTTCAACTGTGATCTCCATGACTTTGTCGATCCCGCCATTACTGATGATAATTCTTTTATCTCCCATAAGTGCCAGGATAGGATCGTGGGTAGCCATAAGAACTATTTTTTCTTCTCCTACCAGTAGATCCAGAGCTTTCTTTCTGTCGATTCCGGCATTTTCGATCTCATCTATAAGTACAATTGGTGATTTACTCAAAATAGCAACGTCAGCAATCATAAGAGCTCTAGACTGTCCCCCGCTAAGACTGGTGATAGGAGTATCCAAGGAGAATTTTTCTCCGGCCAATTCATTGGCTTTATTAAATATTTTTTCTATAATTTCCTTTTCATTTTCTACCATCCTGCTCTTGGCGTGGAGTTCGACAAACTCTTCTACACTGAGATCCATGACGAAGTTCATATTTTGTGACAATTGTGCCACTAACTTGTTGTTGCTGGAAAATCTGCTTTGGATATCTATAACTTTACCATCTATAAGAACAGTTCTGTTTGTAGGGGTATCAGCATTAGCTCCCCATTCTATGTCAGCTAACAGTCTGCTTTTTCCGCTTCCAGTAGGACCTACGATGGCTATAATCTCACCTTTATTTATAGTCAATTCTTCAAAAGTTTCAGCTTCCTTATATTTATTGAATCCAGGTTTTAAAGTGATACTCTGAACCCCTTTATCCTCTTTTATGCCTAAGAAATCGATCATTTGGTTAGTATATACGATAAATGAATCGATCAGCTCATTTGGAATAATAGCTTTATCTTCTAAGATCTCTGGATCTAAAAGGTTTAGATGGGCAATAAGTGTAGTATCCTTAGCATCGTCTAAATCTATGAGATGATCTGTCAAAAAATCTTCGATGAAAGGATATAAATCAAGTAATTCTGCAACAGTTTTTCTATCCACTATATTTTTATTTATCATTATTTATCCTCCAAATCTATTTTTCTGACATTTCCCATTTGATGTTCTTCACCGATCCTGGTCTCCCCTAAACAATAAGAACATAGAGCAGAAGGCATAGAGAATCTTAACTTCTTCCCTTTTAAAGTTTTTATTTCTTCATCTTTGCTATAGATAAGTGTAGAAAATTCATATGCCCCCTGGCCAGTTAATCCGTTGACGTGCATCGTAGTAGCTCTAGGATTTACAGATGTGACTCTAGACATAAATACTTCCCTTTCTGCCTGGGATACGATATCACCCTTTGTAATTACAACTATGTCTGCTGTTTTAAGCATAGGTCCGATTTTTTTAGGAGTATTGATTCCACTTAAATTATCGATAACACAGATAGCTTTCACATCCTGTATATAGGGAGAACATCTGTTACATAATCCAGCACTCTCTGTAATGAGCAGGTCTAATCCTTGTTTTATCCCCCATTGGGTTACTTCCTCTATATTGCTGACGAAATAATGATCCGGGCAAAGGGATGCGGATAAACCTTTTTTTACAGGAACACCGATCTTTTCATATAAAATATCATCATCGGTATACAGGCAGTCGAATTTTACGACTCCTACTTTGATACCTCTAGATTTTAAATTGTCTAT
>DAOUPY010000144.1 GCA_030625925.1 Fusobacteriaceae bacterium
TCCCGCTAATTTTTTCTGTGTTATCTTGTATTTTTTTCTTAATTTTACTAGTTTTTCTTCTGGGCTTAAAAACATTTATTTAACTCCTTTATTTTTTGTAACCTTTCAATTTATTTTATATCATATATTTATAAATTAATTCTTGTTTTACACTTCCATTATCTCTTTCAGGTACTAAAATAAAGAAAGCATAGGTGGTATCCTTAGTTGACTAAAATAACCTTAAAAAGGAAATATCATAAATGTTGTGTAAAATATTCTCTTATAGAATAAACTAGGCTGTATGATACCACATTTTCGTTACAATGTCAACAAAAAAGTTATATTTAGGAGGTGAGAGGTAGGTCCGCGCCCTATATATCGTGAAGAATTATATAACTTTGACTATTCATTTTTTATTATATATAATAGCCGTAGAAGCTGTTTAAAAATAAAATTTTTTAAGATTCTTATGAAATATGGGATAAAGAGGGTTAAATTTTATATGAAAAAGAAAAAAAGGTGATTCTGAAATCATCCAAGAGTTTATAAAAACAGCAGGGAGACTTCTCAAGAGATAAAATAGGGACAGTTAAAAAACATTTTAAATTAATACCGTAATGAAACATTGAGAAGGGGGTCCAAATAAATGAAGGCTTATTTATATGACAAATTAATGAGTAGAGTAGAAAAAAAAATACTGCATAAGGAAAGAGGTATCCTTCTTAAAAATATTGAAGGTAAAGTTATAGAATTAGGAGCAGGAACCGGTGTTAACTTTGAGTTTTATTCAAAATACAAAATAACAGCTGTGGAACCGGATGAATCTTTGAGTATCGAAGCTGAGAAAAAAATTGGTGAAAAAAATATAGAGATAATTTCTGCCACTGCTGAAGATCTGCCTTTTGGTGATAATACGTTTGATACTGTAGTAATAACCCTGGCTCTATGTACTATTTCTAATCCTGACAAGACATTGAAAGAAGCTAAAAGAGTATGTAAGCCAGATGGAAAACTTTTAATCCTGGAACATATAAAAAATGAAAAGAAATTCTTATTTTTCTTACAAAATATTCTTACTCCTGTATGGAAGACTTTTGCAATGGGATGCCATTTAAACAGAGATACCCTTTATACTATTAAAGTTAATAATTTTGAAAAAATTTCTTTAAAATACTTCTTTGGAAACAATTTTATAGCTGGGATCTTTAAAAATATAAAATAAGATCAATCTTTAAAAAGAACAATATAAATAAAAAGTAGGAGGAAGTCAAGGGCTGTTGGGGACTGTTGCAAGTTTTGTATAAATTCTACAATTATCCCTATCAGATTAGGACAAGAATTCAGAGCTTATGCCAGACCAATAAAAAGAGATATCGAAAAAATTAAACTAAAAAAAAGGAGAGAAGTTTTATGGGAAAAGTAAAGTGTAATTTAACATTTGGAGAAAGTTTGTTGTTTTTATTGGGGTGGTTTTTATTACTAATTATAACTTTTGGATTTGCAGCACCATTTTTTATTTTGAGTTTTTCAAAATATTTAATTAACAGAAGTTTATTAGTGGAAAATGGCGTTGAAAGACAAATGAGTTCTAATTTAAGTGTAGGAGAAGATTTTTTATATCTTCTGTTATGGACAATATTTAGCGTAATAACATTTGGAATAGCAGGTATATTTTTCATATTTAGCTTAGGAAAATGTGTTATATCTAGTATAGAAGTAGGAGTTAAGGAGGGAACAAGCATTTAATGATATATTAAATATAAGATAAAGTTATTTAGGAGGAAAGTATTGGATAGTAATTTAGGTCAAAAACAACATGTATTAGATTTAGGAGAAAAAGTTTTAGAGCAGATAGAGTTAAAAAATAGTTTTAAAGAAAAATTTAACATTTTTAAGACTTTAGGGATAGAAAGAAGAGAAGTTGATTTGCATTCTAAATTTTTATATGAATTATTAAACCCAAATGGATCTCATAATTGTGGAAGTATATATTTAGAACTTTTTATAAAAGAATTGATGAAAAATAAAAAAATTGATCTATCAAAAGCTAAAGTAACGAGGGAGCATTTAATTAAAAGTAACAAAAGAATAGATTTTGTAATTAGTGATGTTTTGGTTGGAGAAGAAAGACATAATTTATTAATTGAAATGAAAATAGAAGCTGGTGATCAAAAGGATCAATTAAAAGATTACGATGCTCATGGGAAAAATGAAAAAAATCAACACAAATTATATTATTTGACATTAGATGGTTCAGAAGCTACTGAAAAATCAACTGGGTGTGAAGGGTTAGTTTATAAAAGAATTTCATTTGAAGAAGAAATTCTAAACTTTATAGAAAAGAGTATAGAAAAATCAAGTACTATACCTAGTCTGAGAGAAACTTTAATTCAATATAAAAAAACAATACTTGATATATGCTCTGAGCCAGAAGAGGAGGATAAAAAAATAATGAAAGACTTTTTATTAAAAAATGATAATTTAAAGATAGTTGAAGAATTAAGTAAGGCAATCCCAGAAGCAAAATTTGAGATAGAGTTAAAATTCTGGAATGAGTTAAAAGGAGAAATAGGAGCAGAATTAGAAAAATATAGTTTTTATTTTGATAATGATGAAGGGTTATCAAACGTAGATGAAATAAAAAATACAAGATCAAAAAAATGGTTAGCATCAGAAATATACTATGTTTATAACGAAAATTTCAATGAAAATGTTTTAAGTATAGGGATTGCGAATGCAAAAGCAGATGACGATTTTTATTTTTTCTTTCAAATGTTTGATAAAAGTGTAAAGATAGTTGAGTTGAAAAACATTAAAGGGGAGTTATTAGAAGAATTTAGTGGTTTATTAGATAAGGATGTAAGTAATCAATATTTATATAAATACTGTGATACAGATTTTCAATATGAAAATCAAAATTTTTATAAATTACAAAATAAAAGTAAAAGAGAAGAAATAATAATAAAAATGAAAGATGGTCTTTTTGAAATAGCAAAATATATTCATGAAAATAAAGATAAAATAGATGAAATTTTGAAAAGAATATAATAGAATTTTTATAACTTACGATGTTACAAAAGAAGTAATAGGGAAAAAAATATAAATAATATAGTTTAGAAGAGAGGGAAATCTACGGATTTTCCTTCTTTCTTTTTAGTTATTTTATGAAATTTATGTTAAAATGTAATATAAAATTGAAGTAGGAGATGAAAGATAATGGAAAATGAAAATCACGTATTAAAAATAAAGGAAAAGGTAGCAGATCATATAGATGGAAGATTTATTTCAAATGTTATAGTAGATGGAGAGATCTATACTTTGAAATATTGTAAATTAGATAAGGATAAATTTGGATATAGATTTATGCTTATGTTGTTTAAAACTAGTTTTGACGGGGAAAGATTCGTAAATGAAGGCTGTGTAGACAATATCTTGATAGAGTTTGATAAGGTGCTTAGAACAGATCTTAGAAATAAAAAAGTTAGAGAGATCTACCTATCACTATTTGAAAAAATTAATAGGATGAAAAAAGATTTTGCAGCGGAAAAGAAAATTATCTGGAAAGAGATAGTTCCTGCGATTAAAGCAGATATTATAAATATGAAGCATGATATAAAAAATATGTAGTTTATTTTTTAATCTGTGACAAAAATAGGTTCTAAGGGTGTCACCCTTAATGGACTCCATTTCGGATTCACGAGTATTAAAATTAGATGTAACTAAATCTAATTTTAAATGTAACTGAGCAAAAGAAATAAAATCAAAAAAAGAGCGAAAGCTCTTTTTTTTAATACAACTCTATATAATATTCGCTTAATTTTTCATAATTTGTGATAACTATCCTTCTCTTATCTTTTTTTATCAGCCCCTGCTCAATGAATTTTTTTAAAACTCTGTTGAGATGCCTATAACTGGTACCTAAAAGCTGGGACAGGTCATTAAAACTGGTGGACTCTATGAGAATTTCATCTCCTTTTTCCACAGCATGGGTGATGAGATAATTGGCTAAAACATGCTCGAAACTATAGGATGAGGAGATGATGTTGGAATTAACTGTAGCCTGTAATTTATTCAAAGTAGAGCTGTACAGGTATTTCCAAAATATTGGATCATCGGCAATTAATTTTGAGAAGATACTCATACTGATACCTATTACAGTGGTATCCTCAGTAGCAATAATATCATATTTTGAATATGGATTATTTATGATTTCCATCTCTCCTAACATCTCCAGAGGTTTACTAAAATCAATTAGAAGAGATTTTCCATTCTCCAGGTTTAAAACGATTTTGGTTCCTCCGGTAACTAAAAGGTAAAAATAATTTACCTTTTCAGAGGAGGTAAACAGATGTTCATTTTTTTTAAATTGGTAGAGAGACATGTATTTTTCAAGGTTATTTGAAAATATGGAGTTGATATTGTACAATTCGATGTATTTTTTTAATAAATTGGGACTGTTAATAATTTTCATAGATTCCACCTCTGTTTTTATTGTTTAAGGTTTTGTGAATTTTTGCCGCAGATAACACAGAGATAACACCCGATTTACACAGATTAAAAAAACTCTTACACAAAGCCCATTAAGTTAAAATAATTCTGAGTTCGGAATTCTAAATTTTAAAGATATCTGTGATCATCCATCTAAAATCTGTGTCCAAGGTTTAAATTTTTAGGTTCTCAATTGTCAATTGTATATTCTTAATTATCAATTATTGGTGTTAATTAGTGGCTAAGTTTTATCCTTATTAATTTTTAGTTATTGGTTAATATTTAATAGAAAGGCAAAGTTGTGCTTTATTATTATACCCTAAAAAAGGACATAAGACCTATTTTTATTTATGATATTATACTATCATATTATCATAAAAAAATAAATCAACTCATATAAATTTGTGATATGGACAAAAGTTTCTACGGCTAACCTAAATTAGCCACTATGAGTAAATTGCGAGCAGTTTACTTTTTGGTAAGCTGTTTTTATTTTTTGTAGATAGAAATAAGATATTGTTGATATTTTTTAAAAATTAGGAGGAATGAAAAAATGAAAAGAATAATGTTATTTTTAATGGGTTTAAGCTTGATCTTATTGACTGCATGTGGAAAAGGAGAAGACTCTAAAAACGCTGTAAATGAAGGTGT
>DAOUPY010000359.1 GCA_030625925.1 Fusobacteriaceae bacterium
AAAAGCAAAACACAAGAATCCGTAGTAATAGAATTAAATAAAATAGAAAAAGAATATGGGAAAGCTAAATTTAAAACGATATTTAAATCGATTACAGTAGATAATGGGGTAGAGTTTTTAGATCAATTAAATATAGAAAAAAGTGGATTTTAAACTGGTCAAAAGACAAGGTTATACTACTGCCATACTTATTGTTCTTGGGAAAGAGGAAGCAACGAAAATGCAAATAAATTAATAAGAAGATGGATACCAAAAGGTGAAAATATAGCAAAAGAAAGATAAAAGAAATAGAGAATTGGATAAATAACTATCCTAGGAAATTTTTTAATGGTTTAACAAGTATAGATATAGAAAAAAAGTGTCTGTCTGCTTAATTTTAAAGTGGGACAATTAAACTTGCAATTTATCGAATTTTGACTATATTGACATAAGATTAAATTAACTGCTTTTCAATTTTTTATAAGTTTAGTTTAAAATAAGAAAAGGAAATTATATAAATTATAAGTATTTATTTATTAAAATAAAAGTGTATTTACGTTATAAATAAATGAGATTGTTGAAATTAGAAAGAATAAAATTATACAAGTAGGAGTTATGATAAGAATTTTATAGACTTATCATAAAAAAAATATGAGTATAAATAAATTAATAGAATCTAAACAATTTTTTAATGTAATATTAGAAAATTTACAAAGTATGGTTTTTGTAGTTAACAAAGACATGGAAATTTTAGATTATAACAGTGCATTAAAAAATCATGTACAAAAAGATGATAAGGATATTCTCAATAAAAGATGTGGGAATGTACTGGGATGTATGTATGCTGTGGAACAAAATCAACTTTGTGGATTAACTACCGAATGTGATAAATGTGTATTAAATAAAGCTATTATAGAAACTTCGTTAGGGAGGGCTCCTATTGATCGTCAGATGCTTTCAAGATTTTTTTATTTTAAGGGAAAAAAAAGACAAAAACATTATATCTATTCAACAAGATATATAGAATTTGAAAATAAAAAACTTATTCTTATTGTTTTAGATGATGTCACAGAATTAGAGGAAAAAAGGCTTATTTTAGAAAAAATAGCTGTGATGGATGAATTAACAAATATATATAACAGAAGATATTTAATAGATATTTTAAATAAACAAATAGCCGGAGTAAAAAGATTTAACTGGTCTTTTTCAGTGATAATGTTTGATGTAGATAAATTTAAATATATCAATGACAATTATGGACATCTAAGTGGAGATAAAACTCTTGAAATTATTTCTAAAGAAGTCGGTAAAATACTTAGAACGATCGATTTTTTTGGTCGATATGGAGGAGACGAATTTTTTATTATTTTACCAAATATAGATAAAGCTGGTGCAATTTCTTGTGCTGATAGAATTCAAAAACTAGTTTCGGGATTAAAAATAGATGGTGTAAAAAATCAAGTAACTATTAGTGGTGGTGTAGCCGAATACAAAATAGGAATGGATATTAGAGAAATTATAAAAGAAGTCGATGATGCTTTATATAGAGCTAAAGAAAATGGAAAGAATAGAATAGAGAGTTGATAAAATAATTTATATATTAACTTTAAATTAGTGTGAGAAAGTATATACAAAATAACTTGAAACTTTATAAGAAGAAAGAGGAGGTTAACATTTTGAAAAATAACTTAATAAAAAAAGGATTTACACTGATTGAATTATTAATAGTAATTGCTATAATCGGTATATTAGCAACTACGGTAACTCCTAAATTATTTTTTTCATTAAGAAAAGCAAAAGTGGCAAAAGTGAAGCATACATTAGGAGTAATCAGATCAAGGTTGTCTATCGATAGTTTATTAGAAGAATATCCGAATTTAGCAGGAATAGATGGTATTGATGACAATGAACTATTGGATAGATACACTATAAAAGATACACTGGCTTTTACAGATGCTAATAAGATCTCATATGGAGAGACAAATAAAGTTGTTTCAGCCAGGGATAATACTGGCGGGTGGTATTACATTAGAGATCTTGGAGAAATATATGCTAATCTTCCTGATGGAGCCTATACGAAAGATATAGAATATGAAATATGGGACGGCGATAATAATAGTCCTGTAGAAAATAATAATAACTCTATAGTATATAAAGACCCTGTAGGAGAAAGCAGCTGGGATGATTTTATAAAAACTGCAATTAAAGAAAACACATGGAGCAGTGAAAATGGTTCCTATGGATCTATAACATTTAATCAAGGAAATAATGGTTCTACAATTATTCCTTCAGAATGGCATGATGATTGGCATAAAGTGTATCTTTATGATGAAGCTAAGAACTTGATACCTAATCCTAATAGTGATGATGGTTCTTATGATTATAAAACAGCAATCGAAGTAAAGGATAATAATTTAAATGATTATATTGCAATTTTAGAAAAAATAGATTCCAAAACAGGAGATAAAATTCATCTTTATTCTGATCCAAAATAAAAAATGTCGATCCCCGGTAGTTTTTCAATTCTTTATGGTTATTCCAATCTGTTGCATTATCTGCACGAATATATGCAAGATGTTTTCAGTTGTTCCAATACCTGGTTGCGGCTTGTGGATAAAAAGACTCCTCTTATTAAAATAATAAACAGGGTAAAAAATATAAAAGAAGTGCCGGTAAAAACCGATTTATCTGATATAATAAGTAAGGACATGAAAAAAAGAGGATTTAAATTTATAGGGACTACAATTATCTATGCTTATTTACAGGCAGTAGGAGTGGTAGATGATCACCTGGA
>DAOUPY010000097.1 GCA_030625925.1 Fusobacteriaceae bacterium
ATTTCACCCTTAATTTGCTTAGATATCTTATTTATAAGCTTATATTTTAATTTTCTCAGATCATGGGATAGATCCACCTTATATTTGTGAGGATTTTCCAGCCTCTTCCTTTCGGTAGATATTTTTTCTAATTCTTTCAAATAATAATCCCTTGATTTTTTTATATCTTTTAACTCCTGATATTCTTTTGTTATCTGACCATCTTTCACATATACTTTGGTAAGTTTTTTATAGCTGTATTTCCCGCCTGGCAAACTGACACTTTTAAACTCATAATTTTCATCTCTAAGCTCTAGAGTATGATTATTAATCAATAATTTCTTGTCGCTATCCCCACGGGTTAAAGTTATTAAATCCGCATAAGCTAGACCATTTTTATCATAGAGCCTGTACACCTCTTTGAAACCAGGATTTGATATTTTAATAACATCTTCAGATAATTTTATTACCGATTCACCATCAACTTCTACAATCTTATAGACTCCTCCAAAACAAGGGTTTGATTTACTTACAGCAATGGCATCTCCTACACCATAGGAGTCTACCGCCACATCTTGCTCCTTTAGAGCTCTTATTAAGGTTTCATCTAATCCATTAGTCAAAACTATCTGAGCCTTATATAGAGACGCTTCATCCAATAATTGTCTGCATTTTTTAGATAGGTATGCTAAATCTCCTGAATCAATCCTTATACCATAAACTCCATCGTAGGTATCATCTATCCCATTTTCTTTAAATGAATTAATTGCATTTCGAATCCCTATCTTCAATGTATTATAGGTATCGATTAAGAGAATGAGGGGGTTATTCCCACTTCTTCTATTTCTTATAAATTTATCGAAAGATTCTTTTTCTGCTTCCCTTCCAACACCAAAAGTCTGAATGTACGAGTGTGCCATAGTCCCTACACTGGGTATACCGTACTTATATTCTGTAACAATATTTGAATGGGTCGCACATCCGCCAATATAGGCTGCTTTATTTCCCTCTACGGCAGAAGAAAATCCATGGGCTCTCCTGCTTCCAAATGATAGGACAGGAGTAGGATGAGCTGCCCTGCTTACACGAGATGCCTTTGTGGCTATGGCCATTTGCATATTCATTATATTTAAAATAGGTGTTTCTAAAATTTTAGCCTGAATTATAGGAGCTTTTATAGTTATAATTGGTTCATTGGGATATGCTATTTCTCCATCCCTCATGGCATACAGATCTCCTGTAAATTTTAACTTTACCAGATATTCTAATAATTCTTCTTCATGAATAAGAAGGGAAAAATATTTTCTTTTTTCCTCCTCGCTAGTGCTATTTAAAACCTCTATTAATTTAATTACTTCATTAATTCCAGAAACCACGGCTAAACCGCCATCCTCTGTTTTACGAAAATACATGTCAAAAACAGCTACTTTTTCCTGCATCCCTTCCTTTAAAAAAACATCACTTTCTGTATATTGATACCTATCAGAATTTATTACGTTTGCAAATTCACTTAAAATTTGTCTATCCTTCATAGGTTCCCCCTCTTTTATTTATTTAAAATTTAATATCTTATAATAATCTACCTTTTAATCTGTATAATTTATATTCAAAATTTTATTTTTAATATTTCTTTCTCTTTTAAAGCTTCCAGTTAAAATTTAAAAAAGGCATTACCGGTAAAAGGCCGTTCTTAGCAAAGTTTAATAATCCCACCTGGATACCATTTATCTGGTTTGCAACATTTATTAAACCAAATTGAAAAAATGCTTCATTAGAGTAATTGATTATTCCCAATTCATAGTCTGAATGAGATTTTGAATAATTAAATATTCCTAGTTTTAATCCTGTAAATTTATTTGTAAGGTTTGCTGCCCCTATTAGAACTCCCTCACTATCTCCTCCATGAAGGTTTACCAATCCCAGACCGGCTCCTCTAAACTCAGTATTAACTTTGTTAAATATTCCGGCTCCTAAAAATATTCCCCCTTGAAGACCTTTAAATTCTTCCACTTCACTGGCAAATATATTAAAATCAATTCCTGTAACTTTTTCTGTAGTCCCGAAAAATACCGGTACACGCAGTCCCATAACTTCTTCCCCTTTACCTATGTTCAAAGTAGGAGTTAACCCCAATTGAAAATTTGTAGTTTCACTAAAACTTGTTATTGTCATGCTGATCATCAAACTAAAAAATAATATTAATTTTTTCATTTTTCCCCCTATAGTTCCGTCTCAAAAAAGAATGTCACATTATTTGATCCGCCGTCTACCCCATTGATAGTTCCAAATATTCCCGATCTATGAGAAATTCCTATTCCAATATAGGTGTCTTCTAAATTATCCATTCTAGTAATATCCTTGGCATTAAAAGAAAGGGTAACATCTATATAGTTTAAATAATTAGAATTCTTTTCATTATGTTGGTTGTACCTTTCTAAATTGGTGATATTACTTGTATAAGACAACCCTTCCGAAACACCCAGTCTTGTACGCACATATTTATCCCATGGAAATTCTGTCCAATATATCTTTATACCAAAGTTTATCTCATAGGTGTCCTTGTTTGTATAGTAATCCGCTTTTTCACCGCTGTAACTGTTAAAATGAGTAATAAAACTACTCTGTAAAGTTATATTTACTGGAAAATCATAGGGATTTTTATACACATATCTTTCCACTTGGATCCCAGCAATCTTGCCACCATTTGGATCACCTTTTAGATCCTTAAAGGTAATTAAATCTCCTATATCAGATCTTGTAGCGACTCCATAGAGAGGTCTGATTATATACTTATTTCCATCTACATCAAATGCCTTTCTATTCTTTCCTTCTCCCTCAGTTTCTCCATAAAGGTTCAAAGAAAGAAGGATTATTAAAGTTATAATTAGTTTTTTCATAAAGCTGTATTCTCCTTTTTAAATAATGTCATATGGCAGTATTGTACCATAATTATTAAATTAATTTTTTAAGAAATTAATTTTTATTTAATCATAGGTACAAACTTCACATAGACTAAACCAGTTACAGAGAATTCGTCTATGTCATTTCTTTCTATATAAAATAACTGCTGCCTGAATTCACCTGCAGGAAGGATCATCCTTCCTCCTATTTTTAACTGGGATATTAGATTCTCTGGAATTTCCCTGGGTGCAGCCGACACTATTATCGCATCATAGGGAGCCTTTTCCTCGTACCCTTCAAAACCATTTCTGTTCAATACCTCTACATTTTTATAGCCTAACCTATCGAGTTTTTCCTTGGACTCCAAATAAAGATTTGAATCTACCTCTAGGGTGAAAACCTGTTTTGCAATTTTAGATATTAGTGCAGCCTCATATCCCGATCCGGTTCCCACCTCTAAAATCACATCATCTTTTTCTATCTTTAATTTTTCCATCATATAAGCCACAATATATGGCTGGGAAATTGTTTGTCCATACCCAATGGGCAGGGGATAATCATTGTAGGCAAACTCTATTTCCTCTTTCCTGACAAAAAGATGCCTTTCAACTTCTAAAAATGCAGCTATCACCCTGGGGTCTTTTATTCCACGATTAGACAATTGATTTTCTACCATAGCTTTTCTCATTTTTTCAAACATCTTTCCTCCTTTAAAAATCTATCATTCTTTTAATCTAAATAATAATAACCACTCTTAGTTAAATTAACACAATATTTATCTTAAAATTAATTTATAAAGTAAAAAAAAGCCAAAATAACTTCTTTAGCTTTTTTATTTTTCTACCCTATTTTTTCCATTTGCTTTAGCTTTATAGAGAAGCTTATCAACTTTCCTTATAACCTCATTTTGATTTTCATCAGTTACTTCTACAACTCCTAAACTTATAGTGGTTTTAATCTTTTCATTATCATATCTTATCTTTTCAACTTCTCCCCTGATCCTTTCAGCTATATAAAAAGATTTTTCTATATTTGTTTCAGGCAGGATAATAATAAATTCTTCCCCACCATACCTTCCAAATAGATCTATGTCTCTTAAATTACTTTTTATTAATTCGCTTATTTTTTTTAATACTTCATCCCCTGTTTGGTGACCATACTCATCATTTATTCTTTTAAAATCATCCACATCCAGCATAACCACTGATGGCTTTTCATGAACTCTTATTGCTTTTTCTATCTCTGATTCAAGTTTTTCTAAAATATACTTTCTGTTATAAATTTTAGTCAATCCGTCTGTAATTGCTATTTTTTTAAATTTTTTATTACTTAGATACAGCTCCTTAGTTCGTTCTCTTACTTTTTTTTCAAGTAATAAACTATAATCTTCTAATTTTTTCCGACTGATCTTTAATTTTTCATCCCTTATATTAATTTGTTCGATCATATGATTAAATTCACCGATCAAATAACTAAATTCCAGCTTAGAACTATTTTCAATTTTACTCTTATAATTCCCGCGAGAGACCTCAATTGCAGCATCTGATAATTTAATGAGAGGAATAAACAATTTTTTTGTCAACAATATTAATATTATTATTAGCAGGAGTACACCAACTATAATGATATCTCTAATAATATTATATCTATAGTCATACATGAGCTTATCTATTCCTTTCAGATCAACCTGTATGTAGAGTACTCCTACTACTCCTGTTTTTGATACTCTGCTATATTCCTTACCCTTTATAGGAACAGCCACTTTAAACCGCCCCTCTTTAAAATTTATTTCCATACTTCGTAATTTGTTTTTTATTAATATTTCATCCACAATTTTTTCCCTCAGAACTTCTCCAACTTCCTCTTTATTATTAGAAGATATGATATGATCTTCTGTATTATAGACTCGTATCTTTTCGATAAAAGAATAGGAACCAATATTTTCTGTCAATCTCTGCAAAGAATTTATTTCTTTATTTTCTAAAAGACCTGATGCTGCCCAGTCTAATCCTGAAATAACAGAGAAAACCTGTTCTTTATACTGGACTTTTAAATAACCATAAAGAAGTTTATCGATGAAAAAAAATGATAAAAGCATCATTGTAACTATTACAATTATTAACCCCACTGAAATTTTTAGATATAAGGCATAAAAAGATCTTCTAAATCCCTTACTCATCATACTCCTCTCCTAGATCAACAATAATTTCATCTGTATAAATCTCCTCTATCTCTACCCTGTCAGAGATTAGACCATTTTCAAATAAAAAATCATCCATCTCCATTAATTTTTCTTTAAATTTTTCTGAACTAAATATCTTTTTATTTTCTTCCAAACTAAACATTTCAAAACTTTCATAAAATAATTTAAATTCTTTTGGTGTTATGCTTTCTTTAGAGCTCATTATTTTATAGGCTTCTTCTGGATTTTCCTTTACAAATTTTTGAGCCTTATACCAGGCACGGATAAGGTTGGAATAATCTTTCTTTCTTTTCTCTAAAACCTCATTTCTGGCAAGTAAAACATCGATTACATACTTTGGTAAATCAGCTGTAGTAAGAGTGACTCTGCCTCCTCCCCCTTGAGCAGCCTGAGTCATAAAAGGTTCATATGTTAAACTGGCATCTACTTCACCACGAATAAATTTTTCCATACCTTCTTTAGAAGCAGCGGGAATTATTGTCACTTCCTCCTCTTTGAGTCCTATTTTTTCTAACACTTTATGAAGTAAAAAATGTTCATCTGTCCCTAGTTCTACTGCTATTTTTTTTCCTTTTAGATCCTTTAGATCCTCAATGTAATTTTTAACTACCAGGCCATCTCCTCCCTTTATCATATCGGCAGTAAGGATTATCTTTGCTCCTTCTCCTTTTTTATCGTAATAAAGAGTATTAAAATATGATGAACTTACTATATCTGTTTTACCTAAATAAAAAGCTGTTAAATTATCTGCCCAGGTAGAAAATCTAATAATTTCCACTTGGGTATCTTCAAAATAACCCTGTTTTTCAGCTATATACCACAATTCACAGGGCGGCCAATCGTTAATTCCTATTTTTATAGGCTCCTCATATTTTCTGCAGGCAGTTAAACTTAAAAATAAAATACCTAATATCAAATATAATTTTTTATTTTTCATTTTCCCCTCCCATGTTTTTTCCATAATACACGATTCATTAAATGTTTATTCACTTTTTATTTAAAATATATACAAAAAAATCTTGTGAAATCCTTTTACTTTTATAAAATCAAAGTTCTCTGTGTAATAAATAGTCATTGCCTAAAAAAGAGAAAATAAAGTAATAAAAAGTATTTAATATTATG
>DAOUPY010000164.1 GCA_030625925.1 Fusobacteriaceae bacterium
AAAACATTGCAGGAATTATTCTTGTTGGAAACCTGCCGTATATCTGCTCATTTTTATTCCAATAAATATACGATTGTAATTGTATTTTTTCCAAAGACCTTATTACATGGAAGTCACTGATATCGTCTACCACTAAGTAAAAATCTTCATTCTTATCCACTACTATCCCTTCTTCAAAAAAGTTTTCTGTATATCTCATTACAATCACCTCACTATTATTTGATGATGTACTCTGCTGTTAATATAAATATACCTTTTTTCCTTTATAAATCCTTTTTGTTATTTTTTTTATGATTCTTTTCCCACATTCTTTCTGCCGCATTAATTTAATATTATATATTTTTCTCAAACAAAATTAAAAAAAAAAGAACGGCATCATTTTCGATCATTCGAATCAGCCTTTTTTTTATGGTTGCTCTACTTCTATCCTTTAATACAAATTCTACAATAAATACCATTGTTCCTACCATAATTGTATATAGTATAATAAAAAATTGTATGATATACTTCTTAGAAATATGTTATCGAACACAAAGTATATTTTAATGAAAACAAGTAAAAAAATTAATCTTTATGATAAACAGTTATATTTTGAAACCTGTATTTAATATTCTCTATCTTTTTATACAATTATATAGCAGAAAATATTTTTGTATGTTATACTTGCTCAAAAGGATGTTATGTTACATTAATTTATGTTTTCGAACAAAATACGGAGGAAATGTCATGAAAAAAGAGATATTAAAATATTTAAAATTATTTTTAGGTTTATTTGTTTGTTCCTTAGGAATTATCATTATTATTAAATCTAATTTGGGGTTTTCTCCATGGGATGTATTGCACCAGGGAATATCTAAAATTACCAATATTACAATAGGTCAGGCCAGTATCTTTGTTGGATTTATCGTTATAACTTTGGATTTTTTTCTAGGAGAACGAATAGGAAGCGGAAGTATATTGAATATTATTTTTTTCGGGACTTTTATGGACTTGATCCTCTATTTGGACATAGTTCCCCTGAGCAATAATTTATTCATCGGAGTTTTTATGATGTTTTTAGGAATATTTGTACTCAGCTTAGGATGTTACCTCTATATTTCTACCGGTCTGGGATGCGGTCCTAGAGACGCCCTCATGGTGGCCCTTACTAAAAAAACTAAGTTTTCAGTGGGTACAGTGAGAAATGTTATTGAAATCAGTGTCTTAATCACAGGGTATCTCATGGGAGGATATGCAGGAGTAGGAACAATTATAACTGCTATATTCACAGGGAGTTTTATTCAAGGGGTCTTCAAACTCTTTAAATTTGATGTGAAATCAGTAATTCATCGGGACGTCAAAACCGAAGTTATTTTATTAAAAAAATATATAGTTAATAGGTAAAAAGCACCGTGATGCTGGATCCAGATAATAAAAAAATGCTCTCAATATTATATGAGAGCATTTTTAATTTCAGATATTAAATTACCTCATTGTAGAAGGTAGCATTACAGTCTGGACATCGTGGCAATTCTTCACCATCGTCCACTAACATTATTTCTAAATGGCACATAGTACAAATATAAGTTCCTTCACCTGGTTTTTCACCTGCTGCGTACATAAGATCTCACCCCCCCTAAAAAAAAATCTTAAAAACTTTAAATCCTGAATTATTTCACAATTAGAAGTATACATTAAAAGACCTAAAAAATCATTAAAAAAATAAAAAAGTTCCCTCTGTTCTCAATCATTTAATATTTTTTCAATACTATCTAGTGAATATAACAGATCTTCACATTTCCTTGCTCCTTCCTCCCAAAACGCTCTATATTCACCACTACTTTTAGAAAGTTCTACATGATCACTTAAGTTTGTTTCTATTATCATCCTTTGATCTGACATCAAATTTAATTTTACTATCCCTGTTATTTCCGTCCCCTCTAAATAGATTTCATCATTTTCTACTAAGTGAGCTTTCAATACATAAGAAAGATAAATCTCATCTCCTTTCGTTGAAATACCATTGAAAAAAAATGATTTATCAACAATCACCGTTTTTTTTATTTCCAACATAATTTCCTCCCTCCCTCTCCTTTAAAATATATTTTTTTTACTCCTTGATAGAACTCGATAGAAAAGGCTTAAATTCAATATTTGTATTTTCGCCCCCCTTTATCTCCGCAGTTACCATATCATATTCGGCACTCCCTGTGACAGGGTTTCCATACATATAGATCGTCAAAATATTATTAATTTTAAGCTCAGACAATGCATTTTTAAACCAATCCATAGTATCTATTTGGTTAACAGTAAGAAAAAGGTTTGTTAGATTATCCAGAGTGGTAAAATTTGCACCCTTTAGGCTTTCTATCTGATTCATTTGAAGGGAAAGCTCCCCCAAACTATCAAGACCTTGAAAGTTTGCATCTTCCAGACTCTCTATCTGGTTACCACTAAAATTTAGATGTGTCAGATCCTTCAGATGGCTAAAGTCCACTCCTTTTAGGTTCCCTATCTGGTTGCCGCTAAGATTTAGATATGTCAGGCCGTCTAAACCTCTGAACTCCACATTCTTTAGGTCCCCTATCTGGTTTCTCTCAAAATTGAGAATTTTCAGATTATAAAGACCACGAAAGTCTGCCTTCTCCAAACTTTTTATCTCATTTTTATAAAAAACAAGAGTTGTTAAACTATTGAGGTTGCTAAAGTCTGTCCCCTCTAGGCTCTCTATTTGGTTGTTACCAAGAGTAAGGGTCGTTAGATTCTCTAAGCCACTAAAATCTACCCCCTTCAGACTCGTTATTTGGTTACCGCTAAGATTTAGATGTCTCAGGTTATTGAGATTACTAAAATCAACTCTGCTAAGATCTTTAATTTGATTGTACGATAAAAAAAGATATACTAATTTATTTAGTTTGTTAAAATTCACACTCTCTATAGATTTTACCTGATTATTTCCCAGGTATAACTCCGTTAAATTCACAAGATTTTCTATTCCATCTAAATTTTTAATTCCCACATGTTCTACATTTAAAACTTCTATCTTCCTCAGATCCTCTACTTTGAAGTTTTCAAGGGTAGAGGTATAATCTGACAGCTGCATTATCTCTTCCCATATGGCATCTCTAAGTTTTTCATCCTTTATCATTATGCCCTCCTTTAAGTTAAAAAATTATACAGCTATGATCTGCATAACAAAATTGACACTTACTGATGAAATAAATGCTTAATATAATATATATTAGAAATCAAATGAAATCCTTTTATTTTCATAAGGATTTTCAGGTAAAGAAATGAAGGAATTTTGAAATAAAAACGAATACATTATTAAACGTTATAGAAATGAAAAAAAATTGATGATTAAGGGTGGTATACTATGCATTTAGAAGAATTAGAAAAATTAATGACACCAGAAGATTTTAAGGAGTATGAAAGACTCTACTCTATGAAAGAAGATGTGTACTCTCCACAATGGTATAAGATTCAAGATATCATGCAAAAAATCTTAGCAAAATATGGATTGGATACTCCTGATGATCCCTATGGAATAGAAAAAGAAATTGATGAGGATGAGGAGTAAGATCCCCCCCGATTCACGAATATCAAAATAAATAAATACCTTTTTTTAAAGGTCTTTATTTATTTTAATTTCTTTTTTTTAATAAATTTCCTAATCGAATCTCTAAATTATTAATTCTTTTTTCCAAAAAAATCCCACGTATTACCGCTATAGCTACAGTTGCTATAGTTAGAATATCCGCTATTACACCCATATTTATATTCACATTCATTTCCATCCCCTCCTACATAAAAAATTCTCTATTCTCTTTTTTAAAGTCCCTCAACAGCTTTAATTTCTATTTTTAATTATTTAATAATTTCAACTACTTTTGGATTTATAATAATCATCTACATCTCCTCCGAATACTTCTTTCTCCATTCGGGCTCTGTAGCAGCCCAGTATCCCTCCATAGAAAAAATTTTAAATTTCCTGTTTATCTCTCACTTCAATTTCAGTTCCTTCTGGAGCTTTTACCTTAAAAAGATACCCATTTTCAATCTTATAGATTTCTTCTCCGTTTTTAAGCTTAAAATTATTGTATTCCTTAGATTTTATTTCTTTATAAGCCTTTTGGACATTCTCTACGAGAAATGAAATATGCACTGGCCCTTCATTTAACGAACTCCATTTATTTAAGTTTGTAAATACTTTAGCAGTTTGAAGTTCTATCATTATTTCATCTAGTTTTAACCATGTATTATAGTCCCTTCCATGAAAATCTGGTGTTTCTTTTATAGTTTTAAAACCTAAAATTTCAGTATAGAATTTTTTAGATTCTTCATAGCACTCTGTTTGGATACACACATGGTGTAATGATTTTATTTTCATATCTTAATCCCCTTTATAATTGTCCTTTTTTTACTCCTATGGCTTACAAGCTAATCTAAACCTCTAGCCTACACTTATATCCCTAGTATTATTCTTTTTTTCTAAAGTATTAAAAAACAATTTCACCCTCATTTTCTCACTCTTAACTAGGTTAATTTTAAATATCTTAACTCTTTTTTAATCTTTTTACAATTTTTTTTATTCTTTTTATTCTTTTTTTATAATCATCTGTATTATTCTCAATATTTTTGTATAAAAAAAACAGTGCCTCCTACACATTTTGAATACATACATCCTCATAAAAATTAATGACACAAAAAGATTTTAAGGAAGATGTGTACTCAACGGTATAAGATTCAAGGTTTTATGCAAGAAATCTTAGCAAAATGCGGATTAGATACTTCTGATGATCCCTATGGAATAGAGAAAATTTGAGGAGGAGTAAGATTAATTAGATATGTAAACTACA
>DAOUPY010000080.1 GCA_030625925.1 Fusobacteriaceae bacterium
CTAAATATGATAAAACATTCAGTGAATCTGTCGATTTAATCAGAGAAGGAGTCCTTTCTAGGGAGGCTGATGTCTCGACCGCCATGGGAAGCGGTATAGCTATTCCCCATGCCAGAGTGGACGGATATGACGATATCCTCATATCTATAGGTATCATGAAAGAGCCTATAAAATGCGATATGGCAGATATGAGAAACAAAGATCTGGTAAAGATATTTTTTATGATCACTGCTGAGACTCTAAAGAGTAAGGTTATCTTAAAGATCATGTCTTCTATCACTAAGATAGCTGTCAAAGATAAGGTCTTGCTGGAAAAAATAAAAAATGCCAAGACAGGAGCTGAAGTCTATGATCTTTTAAGTCATATCAATGTAAAGATTAAAAATAAGATAACAGCTGAAGATGTTATGGATCCCACAATAAAACCAGCCAGCCCATATGATACCCTAGACGATATAGCCAGAAGGCTTATCACAGAGGAAAAACCAGGATTCCCGATAGTAGATGATAATGGAGATTTTTTAGGTGAGATGACCGAAAGGGAACTTATCTCATTTGGTATGCCCAGCTATACTTCGGTAATGGATGATTTAGATTTTTTCACCATAGGTGAACCCTTTGAGGAATATCTAAAAAATGAAAAAACAGCCACAATTGAAGAGATTTACAGAAAAAAAACATCAGTTGTAGACAGAAAAACTCCTATAATGGAAATATGCCTGCTCATGGTCAATAAAGGCTTTACCAGAATATATGTGGTTGAAAACGGTAAATATTACGGTACAATTTTGAGATCACATATAATCAAAAAAGTTTTACATATATAAGTTTAGGAGGAAAAAAAATGCAGTTAGCAATAGGTTTAATTATATTTATTACGACATTTTATTTAATAATCACAGAAAAAGTCCCAGGTCCCATAGCCACTCTTTTAGGAGGGCTTTCCATGGCACTTGTAGGGATCATAGATGAACACGAAGCACTCCATGCTATTGGTTCACGACTGGAGATCATCCTCCTGCTGGTAGGAATGATGATCATAGTTCATTTCATCTCTGAAACCGGGGTGTTTCAATATTTAGCAGTAAAGGTGGCACAATTAGTAAAGGGGGAACCCTTTCCATTGCTGGTGCTCCTTGCAGTAATCACAGCTGTCTGTTCAGCATTTTTGGACAATGTAACCACTATCTTACTTATGGCACCAGTATCTATCTTACTGGCAAACCAGCTTAAGGTAGATCCATTTGTATATATCATGACCCTTATTATGTCAGCCAACATAGGGGGATTAGCTACATTGATCGGTGACCCTACTCAGCTTATTATAGGTGCAGAAGGTAAGATCGGATTCAATGATTTCCTGATGAACACAGCTCCAATTGCCATCATTTCACTGATCATGATGATAGTTACAGTCTATTTTATGTACGGCAGGAAGATGACAGTCTCCAGGGATCTAAAAGCCAGAGTAATGGAATTGGATGCATCCAGGTCGTTAAAAAACATAAGACTTTTACAGGAATCGGCAACTATATTTGCACTGGTAATCTTTGGATTCTTGATGAACAACTTCATCGATAAGGGACTTGCAATAATGGCCCTCAGTGGTGCAGTTGTACTCATACTAATAACCAAAAGAGAACCTATAGAGGTCTTTAAACATGTAGAATGGGATACATTATTTTTCTTTATGGGATTATTTATGTTGATCCAGGGGATAGAGGCTACAGGAATTGTAGATCTTGTAGGAGATCAAGTTTTAGAGTTAGCTGACGGACATCTGCATATAGCAGCTTCTATGATACTGTGGGTCTCTGCTATTTTTACATCTGTTATAGGAAATGTAGCCAATGCGGCCATGGTTTCTAAGATCATCCACCATATGACACCTACCTTTCTAAATGAAGATACCATGTCACTTTGGTGGGCACTGTCTATGGGATCGTTATTGGGAGGAAATATTACTATCCTGGCATCGGCAACCAATGTAGTGGCTATAAATTCAGCTAATAAGGCAGGGTGTAAGATAACCTTTGGTAAGTTTATGAAATTTGGAATTGTCATAGCTGTTCAGACCTTAGTTGTGGCTAACATCTATCTATGGGTTAAATATTTTTAAAGAGCAAATCACAAAAATAAAATAAAAAACAGGCTGTTGTAACAGCCTGTTTTTTTAATAGAATTATAAAAATCCAAATACAAAAAAATTTATCGATTAATTATACGAATACCCGCCTCCTCATAACTCTTCTTAATCTCAGAAGAAATATTTGAGTCGGTAACCAAAAGATCTACATCTGCAGCATCTCTGACTTTAATAAGAGATGTAGATTCTAACTTGCTGCTGTCAGCAATAATAACAGCCCTTTGGCTTATTTCCAGAAGTTTCTTTTGAAGTTGAACTTCTTCAAGTGGATAGTCAGTAATCCCAGTTTGCAAAGAAAAACCGCTGACACTAATGAAAGCCTTATCTATTATAAATTCATCCAAGATTCTTTCGGTTATTTCTCCAAAAAATGCCTGTTCTTTTACATTCAAGATTCCTCCTGCAAGGATAATATTAAATCCTTCTACATTAGAAAGTTCACTTACTATAAGCAGAGAATTTGAGATAATAGTCAGGTTTTTAAATTTTTTCTTTATTTTTTTTGCTATGGCAAGATTAGTCGTACTATCATTTAATGCTATAGAATCTCCTTCCTCTATGAGTTTTAGAGTTATTTCAGCGATCTCATCTTTTTCAGCCAATGATTGTTTTTCTCTGACAGAGTGAGTAAAATCTTGAATTCTCTTTTTTTTTAGGATAGCTCCTCCATAGACTTTTTTTATGAGACCCTCTGATTCTAAGACCTCCAAGTCTCTTCTGATTGTCTGTAAAGAAACGTTAAAAAGTCTGGTTAAATTTGAGACCTTTATATTTCCATTTTTTTCAAGCATCTGTATTATTTTTTCTTTACGTTCTTCAGCTAACAAATAAAAAACCTCCTTTATCTAGCCGGATATATTTTTAAGATAAAGTTCTAAAGAATCTACAATCCCTTCCTTTAAGTCAATAATACTAATTATAGATCAATTATCTTATTTTTTCAATAAAAGCCTGTAAAACTCTAAAACTTATATAAAATACCTCCATAGATACATTAAATAACCCTTATAGATAATAAAACTCTATTTAAATGAAATTTATAGAATTTACTAAAATACATATTAAAAAAAAATTAATATTATCTAAACAATCAAAAATATGGTATTAAAGTAGGGGGAAATAATTTTGATATCACGATATTTTGAAAAAAACCATATTTATATAACACTTACGCATCAAATAGTCTTTTAAAAGTGGAGTGTTGTATTAATTAATTACGCTTCCATTAAAAACATGCTAGAATTATTTAAGTTTTTTAACAATTATTTTATTTTATTTTAAGGATGTGATTATTTATGAAAAAAATGTTGATCTGTTTAATTGGTCTATTTGTACTTATGGGATGCGGTAAAGAAAAGGAGGTTAATACTTCCACTTTAATCGTTGCACAAGGTGCTGATCCTAAAACTTTAGATCCTGAAGTTTACAACGATGTTCCTTCCCTTGCAGTTGCAAAACAAATTTATTCTACATTGGTTACTACAAATGAGAAGAATGAACTTATCCCTTCCCTGGCTGAATCTTGGGAACAGCTTACAGAAACTGAATGGGTATTTTACCTGCGTAAGGGTGTAAAATTTCATAACGGAGAGGAAATGACTGCGGAAGATGTGAAGTTCAGCTTAGAAAGAATGCTGACAATGCCTTCTAGTAAGATGATGATAGAAGCTGTCAATAAAGTCAATATCATAGATAAATATACTATAAAAGTTTTTATGAACAATAGTTTTTCTCCTTTTTTATTTAATTTAACTCATCCCCTGTGTTCTATCCTGAACAAGGAGTATACGTTGAAATTAGGAAAAGATTTTGGTCAAAATCCCATGGGAACAGGTCCGTTTAAATTTGTAAATTGGAGTAAAGGTGATTTTATTACTCTGGCCGGATTCAAAGATTATTTTGAGGGAGCTCCCTCTATAGAAAAAGTTATTTTCAGATCCATTCCAGAAAATACTAACAGGGTTATCGGCTTAGAAACAGGAGAAATAGATATTGCATATGGGATAGCTCCTGTGGATATGACTACTGTTGAAAATGATGAAGATCTAAAATTAATAGTTACTCCTAGTTTATCTACCGAATATGTTGGAATAAATGTTGAAAAAGAACCATTTACAGATAAAAGGGTCAGAGAAGCCATAGGCTATGCAATCAATAAAAAAGATATTGTTGATGTTACCCTCTATGGGAAAGGAATAGTAGCTGATACCTTTGTCAGTCCCAATGTATATGGTAGTAACCAAGATATTCATAACTATAATTTTAATCCTGAAAAAGCAAAAAAACTTCTTAAAGAAGCTGGAATTGCCCAGGGTACCAAGATAAATATCTGGGTAAATGAAAATCCTCTGAGAACTCAATCAGCTCAAATAATCCAAGCAAATCTAAAAGAAATAGGAATCGATGCCCGTATAGAAATCCTCGAATGGGGAACATATATTCAAAAGACTGGAAATGGAGAACACCAACTGATGATAATTGGATGGAATGCAGGTACAGGAGATGCAGATAATGCTCTTTATCCTCTATTTCACTCGGCATCTAAGGGAGGAGCAGGTAACAGATCTTTTTACGCCAATAAAAAAGTGGACGATCTTATCGAGGCTTCTAGAATAAAAACGGGAGAGGAAAGAAAAAATCTCCTTATGAATGCTCAGACTGTAATTATGGAAGATGCTCCTGTAATTCCTCTTTTTTATAAAAATAACATCGTAGGAATCAATAAAACCATTAAAAACTTTGTAGTTAAAGGCAGCGGACATCATATTTTAAAAGATATAAAAAAAATTAAAACATTAAATTAGGAGGATACAATGATTAAAATTGACTGGGATTATATTATGCAATTAACAGAAGAACTTATGGAAATTCCAAGTCCTGGAGGGCTTACTTATAATGGGATAGACAGGTGTAAGGAGGAATTTGAAAAATTTGGCCTTACTACTAGTCTGACTAAAAAAGGAGCCTTAATTGCCAAAATAGATGGAGAAGAAGACGGTGAAGTTACCATGATATCAGCTCATATAGATACTTTGGGAGCTATGGTCAAATACATTAAACCCAGCGGTAAATTAATTCTCAATAATATCGGCGGGTTTTCATGGAATAGTGTAGAAGGAGAAAACCTTACTATCCACACCTCTAAAAAAGGTACCTATAGCGGATCTCTCCTCCCTATAAAATCATCTAGACATACATACGGCGAAGAAGTCACTACCTTAGTTCGAGATCAGGAAAATGTAGAAGTAAGAATCGATGAATTTACATCTTCTAAAAAAGAAACAGAAGATTTGGGAATCTCCATCGGCGACTTTGTTTCATTTGATACAAGAACTATATTTACCTATAACGGCTTTTTAAAATCCCGTTATATAGATGATAAAGTCTGTATTTCCCAGTTATTCAGTTATATTAAATACCTTAAGGACAACAATATTAAACCTAAAAATAAAGTTTATTTTTATATTTCAAACTATGAAGAATTAGGTCATGGTGTATCTATAATTCCAGAGGATGTAGATCAGTTTATCGCCCTAGACATAGGATTGGTTTCTGATTATTCCAATGGAGATGAAAGAAAGGTCAATATTATAGCTAAAGACAGCAGGACCCCCTATGATTTTAAATTGAGGCAGAAATTAGTGGATCTCTGTGAAGAAAACCAAATAGAATATACCGTAGATGTTCATAATCGATATGGTTCAGATGCATCTATTGCAGCTACCCAGGGGTTTGATGTGAACTTTTCATGTATAGGTCCCAGTGTTGATTCCAGTCATCATTATGAAAGAACTCATAGAGATGGAATAATTGAAACTGTTAAACTTTTAATAGCAGCTCTATAACATTTTGGGAGGGTCGAAAAGACAAAGAAAAAGTATTTATTGATTTAATATTTGAAGAATTTAGAGGGAAAAATCTGGCCTCTATTCCATATTTTTTAGAAGAAAATACCGGGATATTGGAAACTATCGGAAATTTATTAAAACAAATTTGATTTTACCTTCTACAATTTATATATATATCTAAAAAAGATTAAGCAGAGGAATGTTCCTCTGCTTAACCTTTTTATTTATTGATATAGTTTGTTATGAATTTTAAAGAATAACTCCAAATTTTAAACTGAATAATTATTACTATGCATATAAACGAAAAGATAAATTAGTTACTCCAGTAAAAATCATTGCTAGAAAAAACCCTATAATTGTAGCCTTTGTTCTTCCTTTTAACTTTCCAAATTCACCCTTAAATTCTCTGATTGCTTCTTTCATTTTACCCTCCATTTTTCTTAAAAATATAAAATACATCTGTATTTAATTTATCACAAGAAAGTTATACCATGTAATCAATGAAAAAGGTTAATACAAAATATATACAAAATATAAGTTATTCATTCACTGAATAAATCTATAATAAAGTTTAATTTTAGTCTTACTTTTTGATACTTAAATAATAACATTAAAGATTTAAAAAACAATAAAATTTAGTTTTAAAATGACCTATTAGATAATTTAATAAGACATTTTGTGTGGGAAAGGAAAATTATATATTAAAAAAATATTTATAGCTTGAACTCAGATGTCATATCATATTTATGCTATTCATTAAAATTCCATAAAACATATAATTCTTTTATATTAAATATTATAGTTCCATCAAATATAAAATAGTAAGATCCCGCGACCTGCCAGTCAATTTGGCATTTGGAAGAAAAATAAATTAAATTAATATTGTACCTTTAAATCAAAATAAGATAGAATAAAACTATATTACAAATTTAATGAAAAGGTGGGAAACAATTATGATTTATTTTGACAACGCTGCAACTACACTGCCAAAACCAAAGGT
>DAOUPY010000203.1 GCA_030625925.1 Fusobacteriaceae bacterium
TGAGTCAAACAGCACTTTTCTATGTTCTTATCCTCTCAACCCCAATAATACCAACATATTGAAGCCTTTGATAGAGGTGTTTTCTCCCTTTTATCTATACAATTACAAGGGAAAAATTTTGAAGGTACCTTAGAAGGGAAATAAGAGGGGTCTTATTATGTCGCTTCCCAAAAAAAATTCATATTAACCCCTATTTATAAGTGTTTTAGCTGAATTTCCTAGGTTTTTTAGCTATTTTAGCCTGATTTGGATTATTGATTTCCTGTCAGCTCCCTGTAACTGGAAATTTTTTTATTTATGAAGAACTTTTTCTATTTCTTTTACGCACTTTTCCAGATTTTTTTCTACATCTCTGCTCCAGAACCGGAGAACCCTCCACCCTGATTTTTTCAGCTCCGCAGTAACTTCTTTATCCCTTTCCATATTTCTTTCTATCTTAGGTATCCAGTAATCCTTCCGGGTTTTAATACGTTTTTTATTTTCCTCCCATTTATAGCCGTGCCAAAATTCTCCGTCTGCAAAAATAGCTGTCTTCGCTTTTATAAAAACAATATCCGGAGTTCCGGGCAGCTTCTTATAGTTTTTAAAATACCTGTATCCTTTTTTCCATAATGCCTTCCTCAGCATAACTTCACATTTGGTATCTTTAGATTTTATAGCCTTCATGTTCTTTTTTCTTTGTTCAGGGGTTAAATCGTCCATAAATACTCCTAATATTTCAATAAATTTTTATTTTTATATTCTATTTTAGTATACCCCTTAATATTCATTTTTAATAAAAAAAAGAAATAAAATCTAACTTTTAGACTTCATTTCTTCTTTTATTAATTTTTATAAAATATCAAAACATTCTTTTGCTAATTTTTTAATAAATTTTCAATAATTGTAAACTCAAAAGGTCTTTTAATTGGTAACATTTTTGATAGTTGAGGATAATAATTTGGAAACATAGGATCAATATCTAATTCAAATCTTTCATCTACTCTCAATATAAATTCCAAATAATTTTTAATTGTAAAAAATGGTTTTTTAATGTTATAGTAACTTGATAGTATTATAATTGAAAAAAGGGGATGATTTAAAATGGCTGCATCTGGAGACACTTACACAATCACTTTAAACAAAGCACATTTAGAGTGGGGAACTCATAGACACACAAATAGTAGAGGACAAATTTATGGCGAAGGATATATACCGATCCCAGCGCAATATGCAAGATCATATTCTATACACAATTCAAACCATAACCAAACAGGACTAGGTTTTAATGAATTCAATTGTACATCTACAGACGGTTATTTTAATGATACAGTAAAAGCTGCAGGTTGTTCTTCTAAGGGCTCTATATACGCAAAAAACTTAGAAGGCAGTGGCAATTTACAAGCATTTGGAAAATGGTTTTCTCAAATTAATGCTAAAGTAGGTGATTCTATAGAAGTCACTTGGACTTCTTCAACTGATATTAAAATAAGACATTATTAATTTTTTTACTATATCTTAATAAAACAAAAAAGACTTCATATTAATAACCTCTATGGCTACTCTACGGAGTCTTTTTTTTATATTACTTACTGTCTGCTAGATAATGTAATTATCTTTGTATTTCTCTTTAGCATCTCTATAGTTTTTAATTATAAAACATTTACACCTTCTATTATGAATTCTTTTACACATTGTTTCATTTTTTCTTCGTTTTTTTCCTCATTTATAATTTTTTTTATTTCTTCTACTTTTCTTTTTAAAAAAATTTCTACTGTAGATTCTTCAGTCTTATTTTTTAAACTGTTGTTTATTTCTGTACTAAGAGAATTTTTTTTTTTAGTTTTTTTAATACTATTTTTATTCTTATCATTTTTAAGAAAAGCTTTTTCTATTTTTTCAGCTATTAATTCTATTACATCAACTGAAACAGCATTTCCAGCCTGCTTATAAAGAGATGCGTTCTTAACTTCTTTTGGCAGTTTATAATTTTTTCCTATTCTAAATCCTTGTAAATTAAAACAGTCTTTTGGAGAAAGTTTCCTTATGCCGTCATAAACTTTAATTAAAGGAACATTATGCCCTCCTGTCCCCATATTAGCTGTTAATGTTGGACAGACTCCAGATTGATTTTTTCTAACATACATACCTCTTCTAATCTGGTAGATTTCATATAAATCCTGCATATCTTCATTTAAATTGATTTTTTCTTTCCTGTCACTATTTTCAAATTCTTCTTCAGTCATAAAATAATTTGGATATTTTTCTTTCGTATAGTAAAATTCAGGGTTACTCTCTTTTGTTATACTATAATCCAATGTTTTACTCATTATTTCTTTTAATTCTTCCCTGCTTTTATTTGATGCTTGAATATCTTCAAATGACCCGAAAGCTTCTGAATCAGCTTCATTTAAAAAACAGACTACAAATATTCTTTCTCTGTTTTGAGGAAGATCTGTATATTTATAAGTATTTAATACTTTATATTTTATTGTATAACCTAATTTTTCTATTTCTGTTCTTATTATTTCGAAAGTCTGGCCTTTTTCATGACTTACAAGATTTTTTACATTTTCAAGAAATAAAACTCTAGGTTTGCCGTGCCCTTT
Source organism: Fusobacteriaceae bacterium (assembly GCA_030625925.1). Lineage (GTDB taxonomy): Bacteria > Fusobacteriota > Fusobacteriia > Fusobacteriales > Fusobacteriaceae > Psychrilyobacter. Next base: position 2,589 of record DAOUPY010000203.1, read on the forward strand.
GCCTTCCAGTTGGTTTACAAGGTTAATTATACTATAAAATAATTCTCCTCTATGGTCAGAAAATCCTTTTCTGTCTCCTGCTATAGAAAAAGCCTGGCATGGAAATCCGCCAGTAAGAATATCTATTTTTTCTTTTGTAATTTCTGTATTTTTCTTTTTAAATTCTTGATATTTTATCTCGGTTTTATCCTCTGTATAATCAACTAAATTATTAGTAATCAACTGTAACTCTACGTAATCTTTAAATTTATCTTCTGAATAATTTTTTTTTAATATTTTATTTTGAATACTGTCTGTCAGCTCAAATCCACCTTTCATAGCTTTAGCAACGAAGAAAGGACCTTTTAACTTATTTACAGCATCTTTTACTATCTTTTCATCAAATTCAAGTTCAGTTACATTAATTTTTTTAAGCTCATCAGATCTTTTTAATAAAAATTCTCTTTCCTTCTTTACAATCTCGGGATTAAGTATTTTTTCAACATCCCCCTCAATCAAACTATGATTAAAATTTGCTTTATAAGTTTTACATGCCTCTCCATCCATTTCATTTGCAAAGGTTAATTCAAAATTTTCACTGGCTCTTTTAAAACCGAGACAAACCCCTCCAACTCCAGCAAATAAACTCCCTACTTTATATTTCATAACTACCACCTATACCTTTATTTTAAAATATATTATAACATAATCTTTAGAAAAAAGGTATTACTTTTTTTCAACCATACATTTAATTATATTTTTTAATTTATCACTAAAATTTTTTCCTTCATACCCTTCTATAAAATTTAGGAGTTCTTCTTCTGCCTCTTTAAATTTTATTGTTTTGCTAATATAATTTGCTTTATCTTTTTTATTTTTTTTGGGTCTCCCTGCACCTTCTCTTGATCCACCTTTTGTTTTCATTTTTATGCCTCCTAAATTTATACATATATATATTATCATAAAAAACTATTTATGATCTAATTAGCTAAAAAAATATGTATAAATAACAATAAAATGAAAATCATTAAAAAAAATATTTGGTTTATTCATAAGCTATTGAAAAGCTTCAAACATAAAAAGTAAATTTACTTATTTAATTCTATACATTCTTTAAATTCTTTGAACGCACCAAGATGTTTAAAGTTTATTTTATAATTTTTAATATCTATTTTTTCTATTTCTATTGAGTCAACCCCTATTTCTTCTAACATTTTATAGGTTACAAGAGTTCCTTCATCTAATTTCAAAATGTCTCTTAATATCCATTTTCCTAAATCTTTATTTGGGTTGCTCATTAATCCTTTTCCTTTATTAATTTTTTTCCCTTTTATTTCTATTTCAGACTTTTGACACATTTTTGCTAATAATACTCTCCCAGTTGGAAGATGCAAATTAAAATCTTTTGTTACGTCAGGGAAAAAATCAGAAAAATTGTGATGTATCCATGTAGAAATTGGTATATACAGCTCATTAGAACCTCTTTTTCTTCCAGCAGCATTCCATTGGTTCAATCCACTTTTTTCTTCAACTTTTCCACTTTGATCTGAGTATAATGGCAATATTATTCTTGTTTTTAAATGGTCTTTATCTCCCAATATTTCGATTGATTGTATTTTTTTTAGTACTTCATACACATTTTCTGATATTTCAACTTCAAATTCTTCTAAAGGATTTGTATGAAATCGTTTAAATAATGTACTTTTACTAATATTAAAATTATATTCATTCTTCCCATCAGTAAACTGGATTGTATTCTTAGTTTTTTTAGTGGATAATGTTATTTTTTCTAAATCTATTAAATCCATATTTTCTTCAAAAACAATAAATTT
>DAOUPY010000122.1 GCA_030625925.1 Fusobacteriaceae bacterium
AGACCTGTCTCCTAAAAACATTACTGGAAAGGCAGCAGAAAAAGTGTTGGAGCAGGCAGGAATAACTGTAAATAAAAATGGGATTCCCTATGATGTGGAAAAACCATTTATAACCAGTGGAATAAGGATAGGAACACCGGCTATAACTACTCGTGGTATGAAGGAATCAGAGATGAGAAAAATAGCAGACTATATAGATTATGCCCTAGAGTCGATAGGCGATGAAAAAAGATTAGGTGATCTAAAGGCAGAGGTAAAGATTTTATGTGAGAAATTTCCTATATATAAATAGATATTTATTATCCTCCTCCTCTTTTATAGGTGAGGGGGATAATCTGATGTTTGTCTGCAAAATAATAAAAGAGGTGAAAAATGAAGGAATTATATAAGATACAAATAGATGAAGAGGCAGTGTTTTTAGAGAGACCCAATAGATTTATTGCTCATGTACGGTTAGATAATGGTTCTGAAGAAATTGTTCATGTTCACGATTCAGGGAGAATAAAAGAACTCCTCTATGAGGGAAACAGGGTAAAAATAAGACGTGCCACTAATCCTAATAGAAAAACAAAATGGGATATGATCAGTGGGAGGGCCTCAGATGGGGAAGATATCCTTATAAATTCAAGTTTTCACAGATATATATCGGAAAACCTACTAAATGACTTTGAAATATCCCCTTTAGGAAAGATAGATAAGTTAAAGGCCGAAGTGAAATATGGCAAATCCAGGCTGGACTACCTCTTGGAAAAAGATGGCAGAAAAATATGGGTAGAGATCAAAGGGGTTTCATTGTCAGAAGATAGAATGGCTATGTTTCCAGATGCTCCCAGTGAGAGAGCTGTCAAACATCTAAAGGAGCTCATTGAACTAAAGGAAAGCGGAGATAGAGCAGCAGTTATTTTGCTGGTTTTTAGAAATTCAGACAGCTTTAGACCTAGATATGAGACAGATCCAAAATTTAATGAATATTTTTATAAAGCGATCTCTATGGGAGTTGAAATATATCCTGTACAACTATCTTTAGATAATGGTATTATAAATTATCACGGACTGATAAAGATAGTTGAAAATTGTCAAGTGAAAGTGAAGGTCAAATAATAAAAAACTTTATATATAAGGTTTATAAATTTTGGGGGGATAAAGATGGCAAATTTTAAATTTGTACAAAACAAGAAATGTGAGTATTTTCCATGTCATACAGTAGCTGATGAGAGTAAATTTAACTGTTTATTCTGTTATTGTCCATTGTATATGTTAGGAGAGGAATGTGGCGGTAATTTTAAATATACTCACGGGATAAAAGATTGCAGTAATTGTATAATCACACACATGAAGGATACGGGATATGATTTTGTTCAGCAAAAAATGTTGACTGTAATAGATATAGTACAAAATGAATATTTGGATAAGCATAAGGATGAGGAAAAAGTAAATATTAAGTAATTTTTATAGTAATATAAGCTGCTCAGAAAATAGTCTTATAGAGAATAAAGTCTCTATAAGCAGATTTTCTGAGCTTTTATATTGATAAACATTTTAAAAATTATTTAAAAATTTATTGATCCTTTCATTTTTAGCAGAATTAAATATTTTATCAGGAGTATCGCAGCTGAGAATAGTTCCACAGTCCATAAAAACTACTCGGTCTGAAATTTGTTTTACAAATTTCATCTCATGGCTGACTATGATCATGGTTATTCCAGTATTTTTAAGAGACTCAATGACTAGAAGAACCTCCTTTACCATCTCTGGATCAAGGGCGGATGTAGGCTCATCAAAAAGAAGTATTTTGGGATTTCTGGCAAGAACTCTAGCGATAGCCACTCTTTGCTGCTGGCCCCCGGAAAGAGCTGAAGGATAATTATTCATCCTGTCCTCCAGTCCTACCATAGTTAAAAGATCTATGGCTTTTTTTTCAGCAGCCTCTTTTTTTACTCTATCTACAACAACGAGAGGTTCCATAACATTTTCAAGGGCTGTTTTGTGCGGGAAAAGATTAAAGGATTGAAATACCATCCCCATCTTTTTTAGAATATCGAATTTTTCCTTTTTCCCAGGATTTCGGATGTTGCAAATAAGGGGAGATCTAAAAACTTCAAGTGTACCTGAATCTATTTTTTCTAAGTCTATAAGACACTTTAGAAGGGTAGATTTCCCGCTGCCTGAGGGCCCTATAATAGAAATTATTTCTCCCTCATTGATATCTAAGGAGACATCTTTTAGGATATTTAAATTTCCAAATGATTTATTGAGATTTTTTATATTTATTGACATGAAATCGCCATCCTTTTTTCTAAATTTTTAAATACCAGCAGGATAAAAGTTGATAAAACTAAGTAGAAAATCCCACAGATAAAAAAGGGAGTTATGGAAAAATCCCTTGTTACCAGCTCCCGTGAATTTCTTAAAATTTCAGCTGTACCTATAACTGAAACTAGAGAGGTGTCTTTGATAAGTGCTATGGCCTCATTGGAAAGGGGAGGCAGTGCAGTCCTAAGAGCTTGAGGTAAGATTATTCTTATCATAGTCTGCCGGTATCCCATCCCTAATACCTTTGCAGCTTCATACTGACCTCTGTCTATCCCCTGGATACTCCCACGGAATATTTCACAGAGATAGGCAGAATAATTGATGATGAAGGTGATGCTGGCAGCCGCAAGAGGGGAAAGAACTATCCCCATTACCGGCAGACCATAGTACATGAAGAAGAGTTGTAAAAGCAGAGGTGTACCCCTAAATATCCAAGTGTAGAAAGTTACAAACTTCTTTAGCAGTGAGATCTTGGAAAGTTCCCCCAGTGCAAGGAGGAGTCCCAATGGAATTGAAAATAATACTGTAATGAGATAAAGTCTCAAAGTAATATCCAGCCCTTTTGCTATATAGTAGATGCTGTCAGTCATGATTAATCTCTCCCTCCGAACCATTTTTCATATATTTTATTGTAGGCTCCGTCTTTTTGCATTTCGTCTAAAACTCTGTTTATTTCTGCGATGAGTGAAATGTCTTCTTTTCTCATTCCAATACCTGTATACTCAACAGCTAAGGGATCATTGACAATTGAAAATATATCTTTGTTTTCCTTTCTTTCTTTTTTAGCAATATAATATTTACCCACCATGGAATCAATTATTACAGCTTGGGTCCTTCCTGCTTCTAGGTCTAAAAGTGCTTCTACATTGGAACCGTATTTCTTTACATCTTTCACATTAGGGTATACTGGATTTTTTTCTAAAGCAAAGTAGGAAGAACTTCCCATCTGCAAACCAATGGTCTTTCCGGAAAGATCCGAGATCCCTTTGATATTACTGCTGCTTTTAGTAACAATTATTTGCTCACCGTTGAAATAAGATTTTGAAAATGCGATCTGTTTTTTTCTGCCCTCGGTGATGGTCATTCCATTCCAGACCATATCGATTTTTTTACTTCTAAGTTCAAAGATGATGCCATCCCAATCACAGGGCTTAAATCTGGCTTCAACTCCCATTCTATTGGCAGCTTCCTTGGCTAAATCGATGTCGAATCCTACTATATCACCATTTTTTCCTCTGAATCCCATAGGTGCAAAGGTATCGTCTAACCCCACAGTAAAATATCCATCTTTCTTTATTTTTTCTAAAGTGTCTTTCTTTTCAGTTGAAAAAGCAAAAGATTGTACACCAGCCAATATTAAAATTAATGTTATAAAAATTTTTTTCATAAATAAATCCTCCTTTAAGTTTGTTTTACTACTATCATTTTATCTCCGGAAAATAAAAAAGCCATCTAGAAATACCTAGATGGCTAAACAGCAGTGTGAGCTTAACGTTTAAATCATCATAGATATAGAACCAAGTTTTTTTGAAAAACAACATGGATCTGTAACTATGATTAAATCATAATACAAATCCTTATCTATGATGATGATGATGAACTGTAATAAAAATTGAAAATGATTTGTTAAACATTTGACCCTCCTCCTGTCTGATTTTTTACTATAATACACCTAAAAAAAAGATATGTCAACAAATAAATTATTTAACAAATTATTTTCAACTGAACTTTCGCGATAGTGCACACATTAAAAACCTTAATTATTAATTCTTAGAAACGAAATGAAATACCTTATAAAAATAGATTGGCATGGGTTTCTTTTGATAGAGAATAGGTTCAAAGACCCAATTTTTTAAGGCTTTTTCTACCTCAACTTCAAAACCATACTTAGAATTTGTATAAAATTTGATATCTCCTACGTGGCCTTTTTTATCCACTAAAAATTTAACTTTCACAATAGTTTCTTTTCGGTATCCCATCTTTAATGCAAGATCTGGATAGCTGGGGGGGACTTCTTTTTGAATAACAACATGGATCCCGGAAATTTTTTGATTTTTAAGAGCATACTGCCCATTTTGAATCTTAACTAAATTTTTATCATTTTCCTGATCTCCTAAGACAGCATCATTGGCAGGGATGTTTTGAACTACCTCTGTTTCCCTGTAATTTTTCTCTGTATTTTCATTTGATTCGGTAGGATTGGATTCCATTGGCTTTATTATCTTTTCAGGCTTAGTTTTTTTTGATTGAACTATCTTTGTTTTAGATTTTATAATTTTTTTATCTTTTTGAACTACTTGTTTTTTTACCTTTTTAGAATTAGATTTCTTTGGGATTTCTTTGGGTGTCTTTACTGTATGTTTTTCTTTTTTAGTGGTCATCACAGCCAAGGTTTTATTGCTGTTTCCCAGGGTAGACATGGTTAAATTAATATTGATATTAGGAGACTTCTCTCCATTTTTCAGACTGTTATTGGAAATTTTTGAAAAGCCCGCAAAAACTGCCATATGAAGCAATATTGAAAGGACAAAAAATTTAGATTTCATTGGAACTTTCTCCTAATATTTCATAGATTTTATCTATATCCAATGAATTACGTAAAGTTTCTTCCCACCTATCGTATTCATCCACCTTAAATTTTTCAAAATCAAAATAATCATCTATAGGTTCTAATTCCTTAGAGATTCTAATATTATTTATAAAAGTTCGGGTAAAGATTGAATTGTCAAAAACTCCATGGATATAGGTAGCGAAGATATTATCTTTTAAAACTCCTAAATTTGGTTTGTTTTTAAAAATAGAAGTTTCCTTTGACTGGGTAACCCCCTGATGGATCTCATACCCGGAAACATTACAATCGATACAGCCCTTCAAAAGTCCTGTATTGTGAGTAATTTTTTCAGTGGTTTGGAATGTCTGTTTTTCTTTTTCCATGGTAGTTGTAATATCTAAAAGTCCTAATCCTTTTATGACTTTATCTTTGGATTCAATCATATATGGATCCAAAATTTCCTGACCTAAGATCTGGTAACCGCCGCAAATTCCCACGATGACCTTGCCTTTTTTACTCTGTTCAATGATGGTTTTGTCTATACCTAATTGTTTTAATTTAACGAGGTCCTGGATGGTATTTTTACTCCCAGGGATGATTATTATATCAGCCTCACAAATCTCAGGTTTTGAGAGGGTAAAGTTAAGGCTGACGTCTTTGTAGTATGAAAGGGCATCAAAATCTGTATAATTTGACATCTTATCCAGTCTGATTACCGCAATATTCAAGT
>DAOUPY010000414.1 GCA_030625925.1 Fusobacteriaceae bacterium
ACGTGGAAAAAAAGTTCATAGGAGGTATTTTGTGGTTTATCTGAAAAGAGAACTTATGTTATTTTCGTTGATCTATTCAGATGTTATAGAAGGGGGATATCCAGTTCCAAAACTAAGTCACGACATTCTTTATAAGGTATTTTTTTATTCTATAGACAGGGAACAAAACATATTTAAGTTAGATAGGATCTCCTTGAGAAAAATAATCTTAGAATCAGTACACACATTAAAGCTGGAAAATCCTAGGATAAAAGCTGAAAAAAGGGTAGAGAACGCTATCGTATACTTTTTATCAGAAGATGGAATTTTTAACTTAGAAAGATTAAAAAAAAGGATAGAGGAAGAATTTAAAGTCTGTGAAAAAGAGGGGATAAAGTACATAGGATATTTTTCTAAAAATTATCCTAAAAATTTAAGGGAACTTAAAGACCCTCCGTTCATGATATTTTATAGGGGTTATTTTCCCAATGAGGAGGAATTAGATAGATCTCTAGCTATAATAGGGAGCCGAAAACCAGAGAAAAAATATGGCCGGGAAGTTGCAAGGAGAGTGGGAATATTGTTGGCTCGAAATAATTGGTGGAATATCAGTGGGTTAGCCCTTGGATGTGATGAATATGGTCACCTGGGGAGCCTTGAGGGAGATGGGCAGACAGGAGCAATTCTGGGACAGGGGCTGGCAAGACCTATATACCCTAAGGAAAACAGGGAATTATCAAAAAAAATACTGGATAAAAATGGATTTTTGATGTCAGAGCTGCCTCCGACTACTTCTAACTTGTCCCTATTTTTTATCTTGAGAAACCGCCTTCAGTCTGGGATGACCTGCGGTATCTTTGTGGTGCAGACAGGCAGATCTGGGGGAACTCTTCATACCATCAAGTATTCCTTGCAGCAGGAACGAAAAACAATTATTTGGGATCCTGGTCATATAGAGGAACTTGAGGGGATGGATGAAATTTTAGGGAATAAAATACTGATTGAGGGGAGAAAAGACAAGTTAGGAGTTTCTATAGGAGGAGATTTGAGAAAAAAAATATTAAAGGTAAAACAAGCCAAAGGGATCTATGAAATTCTAAATGAGCAAAGTTCAAAAAAACGTATTATATTTCACAATAAAAAATTATTTTAGATGAAGAATCATGTATAGCTGTAGTTAACGCGATTGTAACAAAAAAATGTTATTTTAAGCTTATAATGGATAAAAAGAATAAATTCACAACACTAAATGTTGTATTAGTGAACGAATTGTGGTAAAATTAAGGGCAAAAATCGAAAAAAATAATTAAATATAAATTAACAAAAAGGAGTGTTTTGTAGATGAAACTGTTTACGTTCAAAGGCGGGGTACACCCTTCTGAAAACAAGGTACAGACTGAAAATGAAGCTATTCAAACTTTTGACGCACCAAAGATGGTACATGTAGCATTATTGCAGCATATTGGTGCACCATTAAATGCCTTGGTTAAACCAGGGGATAGAGTGTTAAAAGGGCAGAAAATTGCAGATAGTGAAGCTTTTATGTCAGCGCCGGTTCATTCACCAGTGAGTGGATTAGTTAAAAAAATCGAATTTTTACCATTTCCATTAAGTGGGAAGGTAAATACAATCATCATTGAAAATGATGGTGAGGAAGAATTGGCAGAATTAACAACGATCAAAGACTGGAAAAATGCATCGAAGGAAGATCTACTTGCAATGGTTAGAGAAAAAGGAGTAGTAGGAGTCGGAGGAGCATGTTTCCCAACTCACATTAAACTTAATCCACCAAAAGATGTGACTATCGACACTTTAGTAATGAATGGAGCAGAATGTGAGCCGTATCTAAATGCAGATAACAGACTTATGTTAGAAGATCCTGAATCAATCATTGAAGGGATAAAGATCATCATGCATATCTTAGGAGTGAAAGATGCTAAGATAGGTATTGAAAACAATAAACCAGAAGCTATAGCATCTATGATAAAAGCAAGTGAAGGGGATAATGGTATTGAAGTCTGTCCTCTTAAAACTCAATACCCGCAAGGTGGAGAGAAGCAGCTTATCAAAGCTATTCTAGACAGAGAAGTTCCAAGCGGGAAATTACCTTCTGCTGTAGGAGTAGTAGTACAAAATACTGCAACAGCAGCTTTAGTATATGAGGGAATTGTTAAGGGAATGCCTCTTATTGAAAAAGTAGTAACTATTTCAGGAAAAGCAATCAAAAACCCTATGAACTTAAAAGTTAGAATAGGAACTATGTTTAAAGATATGTTAGATTACGCAGGTGTAGAGAGAGAAGAGGTAGACAAACTTGTTATGGGTGGACCTATGATGGGAATGGCTCAACATTCTGAAGATGTACCGGTAGTTAAAGGAACATCTGGATTATTAGCCCTTACAAAG
>DAOUPY010000521.1 GCA_030625925.1 Fusobacteriaceae bacterium
ATGGGGAGAGATTATATAATGAATTTGACGGTATAGGTTATGGGGAAGAGACTGGGAATTTAAGAGGAAAGATAATAAGTGTAAGCAATACCATCCAAGAGATAGAAGTGACCTATGAGGATAAAACTTATAGATTGAAGAGCGGCCTTTTGGGAAGGTTTAATCTTATGAATATTCTAGGAGCTATTGGAGGAGGTATTCAGTTAGGGCTGGATATGGAAACTATCCTAGAAAGGTTAAAGGGATTAAAGGGTGTTCCTGGTAGATTTGAGACTGTAGACAGAGGACAAGATTTCATGGTAGTTGTAGACTATGCCCATACAGAGGATGCACTAAAAAATATTTTGACTGCTCTAAATGAGATAAAGAGAGGCAGAGTTATAACTGTATTTGGATGTGGAGGAGACAGGGATACTACCAAAAGACCCAAGATGGCAGAAACAGCAGAATTACTCAGTGATTTTGTGGTATTAACATCGGATAATCCGAGAACTGAAGATCCGGAATTAATCTTAAATGAAGTGGAAAAAGGATTTAAGAAAAGTAAAGATTATATAAGAATAGCTGATAGGGAAAAGGCTATAGCAGATGCTGTATCTATGGCGGAGGAAAACGATATCATATTGATAGCAGGTAAGGGGCATGAAGATTACCAAATAATCGGCAGGGAAAAGATTCATTTTGATGACAGGGAAATAGCTGGGGGATATATTGAAAAAAAAACTAAAAAAATAACAGATAATTCAGCCACCAATGAACACCAATCTTCATTGATATGAAATATAAAAAACTAGTCACAGATTACACAAATTAACAAGAAAAAATAGAAAATACAGAATTTTAATTTTTGGACAGAGATTTAAAAAAACTAGTCATAGAGCTACACAGAGGGTAAAAAAAGTCACACAGAGAAAATAATAAAAACTCTGGGAACCTCTTTTTCTGACTCTGTGAGTCTCTGTGGAAAAAAATTGGTTGTTAATGAAAAATAAAATTTGAATTTATGAAGGGGAAATTCATGAATTGCCCGTACTTATAAGTTTCGACATAGGCAAAAGGGGGAAAGATGTTTTTATTACAAAAAATTGTATCTAATATGTTGATATCTCCTGGGATATTTATAATTATTTTGATTATAGTTTTTAAGAGAAGTTTTTCTAAAAAATCTCGGGGAAATGGAAAAGTTTTGTTAACGGCAACAATAATAGTGATTTATTTATTGTCTATAGAGCCGGTAAAGGATAAGCTGGTACAGCCCTTGGAAATGAGGTATCTTCCCATAACCAGAGCTCAGCTGGAGGAACTAGATTGTTATGTGATTTTGGGTGGAGGAATCTATGATAATGCTCCTAAAAGTTTATCTTTTGCAACCGGCAGTCCAAGTAAAACAGCCTTATCTAGGGTAATTGAGGGAGTCCGTCTGTATAAAAGGTATCCTAAAAAAATAATCATTACAGGTGGAATAGTATACAATGGAAAAAAATCAGAGGGAAGTGCATACAAAGAGTTGATGGTGGATTTAGGAGTCCCTGGCAGTGATATAATAATAGAAGGCAGGAGCAAAACCACAGAAGAAAATGCAAAATTTACAAAAGGTGTAATGGGG
>DAOUPY010000048.1 GCA_030625925.1 Fusobacteriaceae bacterium
TACTAGAAAAAATTTCAATATCTTTATAATCGTGCTTTATTAGCTCTGTCAGTGCATCTTTTTGGATCTGGTCATCTTCAACTACTAATATCTTATCAACTTTATACCCGCTTAGTTCTGCACTTTCTAATATATTTTCAATTTGAATTTTACTTACAGGTTTTTTTAAAAATTCTACATCCTTTTCAAACATATTTTTTTCATAATCTCCACCACTAATAATGTTAACAGGGATATCTTTTGTTCTTTTATTATTCTTTAATCTTTCCAAAACTTCTAATCCATCAATTTTTGGCAGTCCTATATCTAAAATAATTCCTGTAGGCATATAATAGTCAGCAAGATATAAGCCTATTTCTCCAGTTTCAGCAACAATCACTTTAAATTTCTTTGCTCTGCTGATGTCCATTATGACTTTTGCAAAATTTGGATCGTCATCAATGATGAGTAACACTTTGTCAGCGTCATTAATATCATTCCTGTCATCCAATACATAGGGTACTTCCAAAGGTTTTTTAAATAATTTTTCATCCTCACCCTTATTTATTTCTTCTATTAATTCATCTGATACCTTCTTTACAATGTTAGTTTTTTCTTTTTGAAAATGAAAAGTATCGTATGTCACAGGTAATGTCAATATAAATTTACTCCCAACATCTTTGGTGCTTTCTACTTCTAATTTTCCACCTAACAATTTAGTATATTCCATGGAAATTGAAAGTCCCAGCCCTGTCCCGCCAAATTCTCTGCTTATAGTACCGTCTTCTTGCTGGAAAGCATTAAAAATCGTTTTGATTTTACTATCTGAAATCCCAATTCCAGTGTCACTAACTTCAAATTTAATTTTATTATCACATTCTATGATATTTAATTTAACACTACCTTTTTTTGTAAATTTAAAAGCATTCGATATTAAATTTTTAACAATTTGTTTAACTTTAGTTTCATCACTCATTATTTTTTCAGACAATTTCTCCGAAATATCTACTGAAAATTGAAGATTTTTTTTAATTGATACTTGTTCAAACATTCCTAACATTTCATTTTTAAAGTCTTCAATATTCATCTTTGAAATACTGACTTCCATTTTTCCAGCTTCAACCTTGGATAGATCTAAAATATCGTTGATTAATTTTAGTAAATCACTCCCAGACGTATTAATCGTTCTTGCAAACTTCCTTTGTTTTTCAGTTAAATTTGAATTTTTTTCACCTAATAATTCCGAAAGTATCAATATACTGTTTAGAGGAGTTCTAAGCTCATGACTCATGTTTGCAAGAAATTCAGATTTATATTTATTTGATAAAACCAAATCTTTAGCTTTTTTTTCCAACTCTCCTTGACTGGTATTAAGCTCATTATTTTTATTTTCCAGCTCTTTTTTTTGTATTTCAAGCATTTCTGTATTTTCCTCTAACTCTTCATTTATAACCCTCAATTCTTCCTGCTGACTTTCAAGTTCCGCTTGGGAATCTTTCAATACAATTGATTGTGTTTCCAGTTCTTCATTACTAACCCTTAATTCTTCCTGCTGTATCTGTAATTTTTCCGCATACTCATTTGCTTCAACTAATAAATTTTCTACAGTTTCAAAGTTTAAAATATTATTAACAGCAATTCCTATACTTATTTTAGCTAATTCTAAAAATTCAATTACAAGATCAGAAAACTCCGATATTGAAGCTATTTCTAATATGGCTACAACTTTATTTTGATAGTTACACGGTATCACTACAACATTAGTCGGTGTAGTACTTCCTACTCCAGAATTTATCGTTATATAATCTTTTGGTAGATCTGAAACTACTATTATTTCTTTTTCTAAAGCTGCTTGTCCAACTAAGCCTTCACCAATTTTAAAAACATTTGAAACCCCTTTTCTTCTTTTAAAAGCATGACTTGCAGATAACTCATATTGATCTTCATCAGATTTTCCATTGAGTAAATATACGACCCCTACCTGTCCATCAATCTTTTTAGTGACAAATGAAATTAACTGGCTAAGTAAATTTTGTAAATCATTATTTGTCTGCGAAATATCATTGATATCCATTTGTCCTTTTTGAATCCAATCCCTGCATTTTCTTTCATCTAAATTATCTTTTAATTTATGGATAAGCGAGTTGTATCCCTCTGATAACGCAATGAATTCACTGGATGAATTTTTTTCAATATCTAATTTTACATCTAATTTATCAAAATCAAAATTTTTCATTTTTTTTACAAAAGTAATGATTGGTTTGGTTACTTTATTAATTGCAATCAATAACAATATCAATGTTACGATTAATATTATTACACCAACTGCAATAGTTTTATATGTTGTTTCCATAGTTTTATTAGTTAGTATTTTTAAATCTGTAGATATATATACGTACCAATTGGTATTTAGCCCAGATATTTCTACCTTTGAAATAACCTCATACCTATCTTCATTTTCCCTTGAAATTAAACTTTTTCCTTTTAATTCGTCAATGATGGAACTCACTTCTATCCCAATTTTAGAAACATTTCTATCATTTAAACTGGAATTAAAATTATTAAAAATAATATTTCCCCTATCATCAACTAAGGCCATATTTTCATTTGGATTAACAAATCCAGATATCAACTTTTTAAAATATTGCATTGAAATATCTATTCCTACGACTCCTAGAAATTTATTTTTTTCATATAGAGGCTTCGCTATGGTAAACACTAATTTTTCTTCACCATTTTCAATAAATTTATACGGTTGTGAGATAATTGTCACCCCTGCTTTTTTCGCTTCTAAATAAAAATCATAATCCAGAATATTATTGATATTATTGACATTAACTTTTCCTGCTTCTTTTACAAGGTATGAAATATATTGTCCATTTTCAGCATACTTGTCATTGTTGATATAATCTGAATCTCTTCCGTCAAATGCATTCGGCTCCATTACGATATTATAACCAATTATATCAGGTTGTTTAAGTATACTTCGTTCTATAATTTTTTCAAATACTTCTCTTTTATTATCGATCTCATCATTATCTCTAATTGACATTAATATGTTAGAAAACTCATGATTTACTTCTGTATCTTGATAAAATTTTTGTTCAATCTTTAGCTTGTTTATCTCTGCATTATTCTCTAATTTGAATACTCCACCTTCAAATTCTAAATCACTGCTATGTTTATATGAATATCCGATGAATAACGTTCCTATAAAAAGTATTATACTCAAAACCCATATAAAACTTTTTGTTTTTACTGACTTATGCTTATTCAATATAAATCTCCTCCCTAGTTGTAAATAAAAACTTTGTTAATTTTTCTTTGATAACTTCTAATTATAATTTCCCTATGACTATAAAAAAATGGGGGATCCCCATTTTTTTATTTAGATTTTTTTAATGTATTCTTTTCCCTCTATTTTTTTCAATACTTCTTCTAACCTTTCTGGTTTCCCAAAGTAATATCCCTGAAAAATTTCTACTCCCATCTCCTTTAACATATTTACCTCTTCGATACTTTCCGTTCCCTCTACTACCACTTCTAAACCTAAACTGTTTCCTAACTCAACTATAGTTTTTATAATTTTCATATTTTCAGAACTCTCAAACATATTTATCACAAAGGAACGATCAATTTTTAATGTGGTTACTGGTAATTTTGATAGATACGAAAGGGAAGAATACCCTGTACCAAAATCATCTATTAAAAAATTAATTCCTATTTTTTTTAATTCTTTCATTTTTTCAATAGATTTATCTATATCACTTATAAATGCACCTTCAGTCAACTCAAAATTGATATCTTCTAAAATCCCATGTTTTGTTATTATTTCCTCTGAAAAATATTTCTTATTAAAGTGAATAGGAGATATATTTAATGATACAGGCGTTTTCAGCATCTCTCTGTCTTTTTTTACCTGCTCTATTAGAAAATAAGTCAGATCTATAATCAGGGAAGATTTTTCAGCTATTGGTATGAAGATCCCTGGGGAGATATCCCCTTTTTCAGAATGATTCCACCTCATCAGTGCTTCAAATTCAATATTTTTTGTTTTTACATTTACTTTAGGCTGATAGTAAATTTCAAACTCTTTATTTTCTAGCCCTTTTTTTATGTCGTTTCCTAATTGATAGAATGCCCCATCTCCGTGTGTTTTTTCAAAATCAAGCTGATCAAATAAAGTTTTCATTGTATTTTTTGTAGAGACATCTCTCTTGTATTCTTTAAAGACTTTACAAATAAAGATCTTATAATCATTTTCCTTAATTTGGTTAAAATTTTCTAAATTTTCTAAAAATCTTTTTTCTAATTTTGTTATTTCGTCTGAATCAATCGAACTTTCTATAACTACTAAAAATTGATCTCCATTTAACCTTATAATTTCGTCTCCGCTCCTAAATGTCTTCCTCAATATAGACACCAAAGAAACTATTGCCTTATCTCCTATTTCCATCCCAAATTCATTATTAATATAAGTAAGATCTACTATGTCAAACAATCCAAAATATATATTGTTATTGATTTTACCGGCATTATTATTTATTATTAGTTTATTTAATTTTTCCATACCTTTATCTCTTTTCAAAACCCCTGTAAGGTTATCAAAGTTAGATTTTATATAGAGTTCTTCAGTGATTTTTTCTTTTTGATTGAGTATTCTTCTGGTAGTAGAAATCAATAAAAGAACTAACAGTATTATTAAAACACCATTTAATATTATATATGTAAATTTTTCCAAAATTCTTGCATTTAAGTTTCTCATCTTTATATCTGCACCAGCAATATATTTTCTTCCATCTTTAGATTTTAAGACCAGATATATGGATCTGAATCCTCCGCCTTTATCCGTACTGTTTATATAATGGATATTCTTATTTCTTAATACATCTATAGTTTCCTCTATGGAATCATCTTCTAAATCTTTAAAATTTATCCAATAAAGTTCCGTTGGATCTCCATTTTTTACCTTTTCTATATATTCCTCAACATTTCCTCCCACTGCTGTATAAGTAGGCATCCCATCTTCATCTATTATAGTATACAGGTAGTCAACATTATTTGATTTTGACATCTCATTCAAAAATTTTGTTGTTTCCAATGCTTCTTTATCGGTATGTGAATTTTCATCCATATTTTCAAATGTATAGTCATCTCCTAAATAATAAGGTATATTTTTGGCCGCTCTATACAAGTTTGAATTTATTGCCTCTAACTCCTTATCTCTCAAATACGAATATCCTAAATATCCATAGATAAATGTTCCTATTGTTAGTAGTATAAATATCCTCACACTCTTCTTTACCTTCATTTATTCTCCTCTATTTAAATTATTTGCTAAAATAATCATGTTTCATTGTCAATATATTACACCAGTATTTTTTTCTTACTATTAAATATACTATTTTATGTATAAGTTTTGCAAATTAAAATACACCTTATTAAGATAAATTAATTTATTTTTTAACTTTCCATTCCATTTTTACACAAATCCCTCCTTATTTACACTTTTTTTTTTCTATGGTATATTTAGTTATAAAAATAAAAGGGGTTTTTTATTATGAATTATATTGTTGAAAAGTTACATCTAACTAATGCAGAAGAAGTAAGCGAGGTTAAGTCTTTCCTTTCTACATTTCAATTAGATTATGAAAAAGATATTGATTATACCGTCGTTATCAGAGATTCCAATAAAATTATCGCTACCTGCTCAAAAGCCAAAGATATTTTAAAAGGATTTGCTATAGATAATTCACTGCAAGGTGAAGGTCTTACCAACCTTCTCATTACATCTATCCAAGACAGATTATTTCAAGAGGGGATCTTTCACTCCTTTATCTTTACGAAGCCTGCCTATGAAACGACTTTTAAATCCTTTGGCTACAAGGTTATAGCCAGCGTAGAGGAAGTTACCTTATTAGAGTATGGGTTTAACGATATCAACAAAACTTTAGCTGCCATGAAAAAGTTATATGGTATTGATACCGCCACTCCTAAAACAGCACTGGTTATGAATTGTAATCCTTTCACTTTAGGACATCGGTATCTCATTGAAGAAGCCAGCTTAAAATCAGAAGAAGTTCTTATATTTATCGTTGAAGAAGATAAGTCACTTTTTCCATTTGCAGATAGATATCATATGGTAAAAGATGGAGTGGCAGATTTAAAGAATGTCACAGTTATTCCCGGAGGAAAATATATTATCTCCTCTGCTACTGTCCCGGCATATTTTTTAAGAGAAGAAACTAAAGTTTTAAGTGCGTATACAAAATTAGATGCTACTATTTTCTCAAAATATTTTTGTAAACAGTTTAATATAACTAAAAGAATGCTGGGAGAGGAGCCCTATTGTCCTGTCACAAAAAATTATAATGACTCATTGGTCGATGTCCTGGCAAAGCATCATGTAGAGGTAGAGATTATTCCAAGAAAGTGGATCTCTACACCTGAAAATTATATAAGTGCTTCTAAAGTACGCAACCTTATAAAAAAAGAGGGCAGCCAGGCTTTGGATCATCTGTCAGATTTCATTCCCACGGTGACATTAAATTATTTAAGATCAGAGGAGGGTAAGGAGATCATTAAGAAGATTATAAATTCTAATACTCCCCATTAATTATTATGATAAACCCAATGGATATCTTAGATGCTAGAGAAAATCGTGCTCATTTGCAGGAGGAATTAATTAAAAAGTTTAATCTTCCCCTTCTTGTTATTCGAGCTAACTACCCTGGAACAGATAAAAATAACGAGACGTCTAGATATATTATCGACACAATATATAATGTAATCCTGTCTAAAATTTCTCCTGAAAATATTAAAAAAATAAATTCCTTTGAGGGATCTATCTACCTTTTGAGCCTTGACAGCCCACCAATAAAATTAAAGAAAATAGCAGTGGATATAGAGCATAGCCATCCCTTAGGAAGACTGGTAGATATAGACGTACTAGATTCTAACAACCACACTTTAAGCCGTACCGAGCTGGGATATCCTCCTAGAGGGTGCTTTATTTGTTCCGACCAAGCCCATAGCTGTGTGAGGAGCAGGAAACACAGTTTAGAGGAAATTTTGAAATATATAGAAAATAAAGTTTTAAATCATAAAAAAGCAACGTGACGTTGCAAGTTAGAATTTAAACTTCATAAATTTTACGTAAAAGGAGAAAATCATGTATAACGATATAATATTTAAATTAGGTGAATTCGCCACCGAAGCTATGATCTATGAGGTCTCTTGTTTCCCCTCCTTTGGTTTGGTTTCTCCTGTATCTCCTGGGAGCCATACAGATATGGATTATTTTACATTTATTGACAGCACTACTGCTCTGAACAGGTATTTTTTAGAGATGGCTTCTGCTGGGTATTCTAATGATCCCATTAATAAAATCTTTTCCAATGCTAGAAAAATAGGTGAAAAAGCTGAAAAAGCCATGTATAGTAAAACTAAAGGTGTCAATACACATAAGGGAATGATCTTTGTTTTAGGTCTAGGAATCACTGCTAGCAGTAAAATTTTATATGATGGAGGCAATTTTAACGAAATCTCTAAGCTGATAAAAAATATGACCTCTGGTATAGTAGATAATGAACTTAAAAATCTTAGCACTAAAACTAATCTTACCCATGGAGAAAAAATATTTTTAGAATATGGAATCAGCGGAGTCCGGGGAGAAGCCGAAATGGGATTTCCTATAGTATTCGACTATGCCTTAAACCTCTATGATTCTAACAAAGAATTAGGACAAAATAATCGTTTAGTTCAGGCACTTTTAGGAATTATGAGTCAGTGTAAGGATACCACTATTCTTCATAGACATGATTATGAGACTCTCCTAAACCTACAAAAAAATTCTGAGATTTTAATAAACTTAGGCGGCTTTACTAATTCAAGGAATTTTTCTGAGATCAACAATTTAAATTCTCACAATGAAAAACATGGTATCAGTCCTGGAGGATGTGCAGACCTATTGGCTTTAACCGTTTTTATCAGTAAACTAAAAGAGGCATTTTTTCGACTTTAGATGAAATTAAAATAAATTTATCCTAATTTAAGTTGCAATTATTAAAAAAATTTAATATACTCTTATTAAGAAATAAATATTCTTTCCCTAGTAATAATCTTATTTCTTGTTTGAACTCCCACAATGTTTTTCTTCCCTAGTAAAATTGTTGTATACGGTGAGTTCAAAACTGAAAAACCACACTCTTTGGTGTGGTTTTTTTTTATTTTTTTTAATTCTTGATTAAAAAAATCAAATATTATATAATTATTTATAATCAAATCCCCTAAATTTTTATATTTAAAATAAAAA
>DAOUPY010000096.1 GCA_030625925.1 Fusobacteriaceae bacterium
GTCAAGGATATTAACATTTATTATAATTTTTTAATTATTTAATTATTTTTCATAATACCTTTTGCCATGAATTATACATATTAAATTTTAGTTTAAAGTTTTTTGTCTCAGATTATTCTTTTTTTAATTTTGTGTAATCTGCGACCAAATACCTGTTCTTAATTTTCAATTGTTTTTAACGTTAATTCTTAACTAAGTTTTCTCTATCAGTTATCAGCTTAAATGCTATAATCATTTATCTTCCTCTTCCCTATCTCCCTGTATTTTTCATCTTTAGAACTCTCTAAGATTTTCCAGTATTTAAAAGCCTTCTCCAAATCCCTCTTATCTCCTAGTTTTTTATACCGCCTCTCATATAGATAGGCCACCATATTGGTCAGCAGATCATCTCTGGTCTCATTAACTACCCTTTCAAAGTTCACCAGTAAACCATCTACATTATTTTTAGAGGCCGCCATCATTCCTGCAAAATAATTTTTTAGGACTAAATCATCTGGGTTATATTCTATTCCTTTTTCATATATTTCACTGGCTAGGTCAAACCTCTTATAGATTCTGATCAACCCCAGTATACTCCCACTAAAATTATAATTAGTGAGAAAATAAGGATCCAGATATGCCATCTTGTCGGAGTTATCTTTTATCTTTTCTATTACCGTGTCTGGAGATCCTCCCCCTCCTACAGTCAACACCTGATCAATCCATATAAATGCTGTCCCGACTTTCTTCATCCCCATAGTTCGAAGGAGGAGGGTGTTATGACTCATTCCATCGGTTCCCCTGTATCCTGTTTTAAGCAAAATTTCTTCATCTGTTTTGAGATATGGATTTAATAAAAATAACAAACCCAAGCAACCCAAAAGTAGATATATTTTACTGTCTTTAATCACTTACACCACAACCTTTTTTTCTTTTTGTCACGAATTACACGAATTACAGAACTTCCCCTTGCCCCTTCTTTAAATAAAGACGGGGTAATATTTTACCTCCTCCTGTCTGTTGCAGAACCTCCATATCGAAGCGAAACACTTTGGCGATCTTCCCCTTTACTAAAGGGGAAGTGCCGCAGGCGATAGGGTTCTTAAGAAAGGAGAACCAAAGAGAAAAGTTCTTTATACAGAGTCACAGTCGCTTTCTTTCAAAAACTATATTAGTTGCTGCAATAACACAAGTTATATAGACCACTGCATAACCAATAATTAAAAAATAATTGGTATCTGACACTTCTAAATAGTCTCTATAATTTAACAGGTTAAACTTAGGCAAGATGATATACAGCAGATCCAATATCCATTGAAACACACTCCCAGTTAATTTTTCTGAAATAGCCTTTATCTCCATTACCCCATGTCCCAAGATATAACTAAACAAAGTGAAAATTGTAGAAGTGACAGTGGAATCCGAGATTATGGAAAAAAATATCCCTAAACTGCTCATAATAGATAATTTTAATCCTATAAAAAACAATGCTCGAATATACCACCAGTCAAATTCTCCCTTGGTATACAGGATAAGCCCCAGTATTCCTCCCATCAAAAAAACATTACAGAATACAGAATAAATTATTCCCAAGTTTATCCCCATAATATATTTAGATTTAGTCACAGCTTTGGTGAGAACCAAATAAATAGATTTTTCTGCTATAGCCTTTATCACATAGGTAGAAGATATATACACAGTTATCAGCATTATCAGAAATTCCGTAAGAAATAACCCGCTATCTCGAATAACTCTTCCCCCTTCATAGAGGGCGACCCCGTCTAATAAGGTGGTAAAGAATATAGACAGAACCCCAAAATATAAGATTCCATTAAACACCTTATTAGATATATTTTCTTTCAATGTATACTTCCCAATAGTCAGTATCTTTTTCATCCATTTCTCCTTTTTACCCTCTCTTTTCTTTTTTGTAGATTTTTTATTACTATCAAAAGTTTCTCCTCCCCTTCCTTTTTACGAAGAGTAAGGTGCCTCAAAGGCAGATGGTGAAGACACTGTTTTTATAAAATGATTTTTCAACAAAAAATCATCCTGTTCCAATACGATTTTTTTCATATCCAATACTTCTACCAATTTTCCCTTATCAATTATAGCTACCCTGTCTGCTATACTGGCTACATCCTCTAATATATGAGTATTAAAAAATATTGTAGTCCCCTTAGATTTTAATTCTAATATTATTTCTATCACCAGTTCTCGGGCCAGGGGGTCTAAGCCTGACATAGGCTCATCTAAAAACAATAACTTAGGGTCATTTAAGATGGCCTGAGCTATCCCAACCTTTTGCAGCATCCCCTTGGAAAACTTCTCCAGCCTATCGCTCTTCCTGGAGATCAGACCTAGCTTTCTTAATATTACGTCTATTTTTTTATCCAATTCACCCTTGGAGATATTATAGAGTTCTCCATAATACCTCATCAGATCTATGAGTTTCATACTCTTAGGATAGTAGGAGATTTCCGGCAGATAACCTACCTTCTCAAAATCCATCCTCTTTAATTCTTTCTTTCTAAATACCTCTATCTCGCCCTTATCCGGTTTCATCAAGCCTAAAATACACTTTAGTGTACTTGTCTTCCCTGCTCCATTGAGCCCTATTATAGAAAAAATTTCCCCTTCCTCTACATCAAAAGAGATATTTTCTATTCCTATACTCCCTTTAGATCCTTTTATTTTTTTAAATATATCCCTTTCCTTATAATCCAAGGAGATATTTTTTACAGAAATAATATTTTTCATTATCCCACCATATCCGACATCTTAAATAACGGCAGGAACATAGCTATGATCAAAATTCCTACTCCCACTGACATAAATAAAATTATAAGAGGTTCAAAGGCAGAAAGTAAATTTCTAACAGCTTCCTCCAATTCCATCTCGGTAAAATCTGCTACCTTTTCCAAAACTTCGGATAACTGTCCACTCTCTTCTCCTACTTCTATCATATCCGTTACCATCGGTGAAAATTGTCCGCTGTCTGCCAATGGTTTATATATGCTGGCTCCATCTCTTATACTGTCCTTGGCCTCTAATATGGCTTCTTCTATCACTGTATTTCCCACGATCTCACCACATATATCAAAGGCCATAAGGATCCCTACTCCACTGTTTAAAAGAGTAGACATGGTTCTTGTAAACCTAGCCATGGCTGTTTTCCTCACAAATGTTCCAAAGAGGGGCGCCTTTAGTAGCATAACATCAAAAGTTCTTTTCCCCTTAGGAGTTGACCTAGCTTTCTTTATACCATAAAAAATTAACCAGGTTCCTAGAACAAAAAGATACCAAAATCTAGAGGCAATCTCACTGGCCCTCATAACCATCCTAGTAAGCAATGGCATCTCCACTCCCGTCCCTTCAAATAACAACATAAATTTGGGAATTATAAAAGCTAACATAAAAAACATTACAACTATAGCAGTAAAAAATACAACGGACGGATAGATCATAGCTCCCTTTACCTTTCCCTTTATCTCTTCAGATTTTTCCAGGGAAGTCGCTATTTTCATGAGCACCGAATCCAACGTCCCTGATGCTTCTCCTGCTTTTACCATACTTATATATAATTTATCAAAATATTTAGGATGTTTGGCTAAACATGCCGCCAGAGGCATCCCTGCACTTATCTCCTCCCTTACCTGGGAGATGACTTCTTTTAATTTAGGTTTTTCAATCTGGGCTTCCAGAATTTCAAAACATCTAATAAGCCCTACTCCTGCATTTAGCATAGTGGACAACCCTCTTGTAAAGACTGCTATATCCTTACCTTTCACCCTTTGAAACATCCCGTTTTTCATACTAGAACTACTCTTTTTAGTTGATTTCACAAAGATTAATTTTTGCTGTCTCAACATTTTTCTGAGTTCTACAGGAGATTTGGCTTCCATCTCTCCATTAACTTTTTTACCACGACTATCCAAGGCAGTATATTTATATAACATAACCCACACTCCCGTCTATTATTTTTTATGACAGCGTGACTCTCATCACCTCGTCCAAACTAGTCACTCCTAATATGACTTTTTTCATCCCAGACTCCCTCAAGGTATCCATACCTTTTTTTACCGCCATCTCTTTTATATCTATACTTGTTGCAGCTCCGGAAATAAGAGTTTTCATCTCATCGTCCACTTCCATTATCTCATAGATAACACTTCTACCCTTGTAGCCTGTGTTGTTGCATCTATCACAACCAGCTCCTATCTGAAAACTCATACCTTCATAATCATTTTTATCCAGGTTCATAGCCAGCAATTTATTTTCAAATTCTCCGTCCTTTCCCTTACAATGAGGACAAATTTTTCTAACTAATCTTTGAGCTATAACCATAGATACAGAGGCTGAAATCAAAAATGGTTCTACCCCCATATTCAATAATCTATGTATAGAACTGGGTGCATCATTAGTATGAAGAGTCGATAGCACCAAATGTCCTGTCAGGGCAGCTTTAATAGAAATTTCTGCTGTTTCT
This sequence comes from Fusobacteriaceae bacterium, assembly GCA_030625925.1. Taxonomy (GTDB): domain Bacteria; phylum Fusobacteriota; class Fusobacteriia; order Fusobacteriales; family Fusobacteriaceae; genus Psychrilyobacter. The sequence continues at coordinate 4,469 of DAOUPY010000096.1, forward strand.
CCGTCTCTTATCTCTCCCACCATTATGATATCTGGATCCTGTCTCAAAAAACTTCGAAGGGAAGCAGCGAAACTCAGTCCTATCTCCGGCTTGCACTGTACCTGATTTATTCCTTCCAGTTCATACTCCACCGGATCTTCTGCCGTGGATATATTTACATGCTCTTCGTTTAATTTATCCAATACAGAATACAGAGTAGTGGACTTTCCAGATCCGGTAGGTCCTGTCACCAATATAATACCATATGGATTTTGAATAACTCTGTTTATTATTTCCAATGCTTTTTGATCATAACCCAAACTTAATAAATCTAACTCCACTGATCCTCTATCCAATATTCTCATTACCACCTTTTCCCCATGAATAGTTTTTAGTGTAGACACACGAAAGTCCACCTGTCTCTCTCCCATTTTTATCCTAAATCTTCCATCCTGGGGAAGTCTTTTCTCTGCGATATCCAGATCAGACATAATTTTTATTCTTGAAACTATTGCGTTCATAATATGCTTTGGCATCTTTTTTACAGTTATTAATAATCCGTCCAATCTATACCTTATTCTGATTTCCTTCTGATAGGGTTCTATGTGGATATCACTGGCCTGTAGTTTTACAGCTTTTACTATTATAGCATTTACACCCTTTACTACAGGTGCACTATCCGATCCCAAACTGCTGACTATATCTTCATCTTTATAGTTACTCTCGATCTCTATGTCTTCCTCTGCAAATTTATTCAATTCGTCCAATACACTTTCTGTTTGAGTTTCTGTTTTCTTATCTTTTTTATGGATATATTTTTCCAAATATTCCATTATATTGGATTTCATAGCCAGGACTGGTTTAATAACCATGTTGGTTTTCATCTGCAATTCGTCGATCAAAAAGGTATCTTTTGGGTTTTCCATGGCTATCATAAGTTTTTTTCCATTTATCCGCAATGGCAAAATAATTTTTTCCTTCATATACTCTTCTGGTAAGATTGCTAATACATCTAATTTTAGATCTTTTTCATCTATCACTTTTACATTTACTTTATTTTGTTCCCCCAGGGCAGCTAGTATGTTTTCTTCCTCTAGATATCCCAGATCTATTAAAATTTCTCCTAATTTTTCCCCTGTTTTTTTTTGTTCTTCCAAAGCTTCTTCCAAAGCCTCTTTTGTTATCAATTTTTTCTGTATTAGAATCTCTCCGATTCCCAGCCTTCTTTTTACTACTACCATAATTTTCCCCTCTGTTCATATCATTACTTATTTTTTCTATACTTTATATATTATATCATAAATGATTTTTTTTCTACCCCTTAGCTCTTATTTACTTATTTTTGGGGGATTGTAAAATTTTAAAAAAGGAGTTTAATCATTGGCGGATAAACTCCTTTTTTTCTTTTATTCACTACTCTTATCTACACTGCTTTCCAGTTCAAATTTATCATTAGTTCCTTCACCAATTATCTTTAACTTACTCTCTCTTTGCTTAATTTCCTCTTCTATAGTAGCCTTAACTCCCAGAGATTTTGTAGGTATAAAATAAGCTTTTTCAAAGATCTTTTCATTTCCCAGTCTATCCCAAACTGTGATTGTTAAATCCCCTCTAGATCCTCCTACAAATAACGAAGTATCTATATCTATAGTACGTGCTATGGATCCGGCTTGTACCGTTGTAAAGCCAGCTCCATCGAGATTATCTTCTCCGCCTTGCTGCACAACCTTTCCTCCTACAACAAAAACATAGTTATAACCCTCTATCCCTGCTAACTCTTCTAAATAAGACAGATCTATATTTATGTTCCCACCTGTCAAACTTCCGATAATACCACCTTGCAGGTAGGAAGTATTTACCCTTGTATCTGCAATAAATCTAAACTCTAT
>DAOUPY010000267.1 GCA_030625925.1 Fusobacteriaceae bacterium
TGTTCCTGGTCCTCCAGTAGTTGACAGTGACCCTGTTGCCAAGCCCAACAAAGGATTGATATTCAGGACTTTTGCCATTCCTATCCCTAATATATTTTGTAATATTGCCAGTAATATTGCTGCCAATAAAAACATAAATACGGGCATTCCTGCTTTTTTTAGGAGTTTCAGACTTGCAGAATAACCAATTGTTGTAAAGAAAGCTATCATAAATACTTCCCTTAGGCTATCTTCAAAAATGATATTTAAAATACCGGTTTCATGTGTTAATAAGGTAATCAGAGAAAATGCTCCTCCTCCTGTTACCGCCTCTGGAATACAAAGTTCATCCAAAATTCTAATCTTATAGTTTAACCATTTTCCAAGATAAAGGACCCCTACTGCTACTGCCAAAGTCTCAATTATCCCTAATTTTATTTCCATCTTTATTCTTCCCCCTAAAATCATCATATATAATAACTAGACTTGTGCAAATTTTAAAATCCAATAATTTTTTATATCACAAAATAAGTCCTTTTTTACAATATAATTTTTTTACGCGGGAATTCCTAAATTTAATAGGAGTTCCTGTTTTGATTTACCTTCACTAAATTTATCATAGATAAACCCTATAAAATCAGCCTTATTCTTTATTTTTATTTTATCTAATATTGCTCCAAGATTCTCTTTAACATTTGATTTATAGCGTTCGATCTCTAAAAAATTATAGATTAAGTAAACTAAACTCCAAAATCTTTCGATCCCTTTAAAACTTCTCATTTCATAATCATTTAGACCTAATCTTTGTTTTTTATATCTAAAACTCACTTCTATTTCCCAACGGTATCCATAATATCCTATAATTTCTTTGGTCGTTAAAGCAGTATTTGTACAAACTAAATAAAATGGTTTTATTAATTCTCCATGTTTTTTCTGCCAAAGAATTAAAATAACTATGTTTTCAATTCCTTTTATAGCACCCTCATATCTATAAAAATGATGTTCAACATCCTTGACGGTAACGACATCAAGGGTTTCTTTATCAATTTTATTTGAAAATTCATTTAATTTGTTTTTTATACCATCAGGATAAAATATCCTGTTAGATTTTATTCCTCCAATAACTTGAAAGCCCAATTTTTGAGATCCATTAATGAATTTTTCAGAGGTATACCAACTATCAACTAATACATAACTCTCTTTTTCGCGTTGCAATTCAACATCTTCCAGTGTATCAAGAGCTAATTCTAACTTGTTTTTAAAAACTCTATCCTTTTGTTGATCAAAATACTCTTTACTTAAATATGGTTTAAAATCTAAAGGTAGCGATAATCCATTTGAATGCCCATGTAATGCGACTAAGCAATGAGACCATTCACTTTTTCCGCTAACATGAGAATAGTTAAAGCTTAATCCTTCAATTTTTTTAGAAGAAGAATTTTTAGATAGAATTGTATCATCTATAGAAAAAAAACATGGTATTTCGTCATCCATAGCTTCTTTCATTTTATTTAAAGAATCTGTTTTTCTAATTTTATTTAGTTCTTTTTCATCCCAAGAAGAGTAAATTAAAAATTTATTAAATGTACTTCTATCCTTTGGAAACATTGTGTTTTTGCATATATCAGATAAAGTTTTCTTACCATCAGAACTAAGCAAACCTTCTGCAAAAGTAGATAGATGTTTTCTTTGAGGTAAAGAAAATTTAAAATTAATTTGAGAAAAATACTTGTTAAAATCAGAGTTTAAAGATAAAATGTTCATAGATAGGCACTCCCTGTTTAAATTGTTTTTGTGGTGATTACAATTTTACACTAAGAGTGTCTATTTTTTTATTTATTTTTTGCACAAGTCAAGTTACTGATCAAAATATATTTATATTCTCTACGAGGAATGGATCAACTTTTAATTATAATAACAAAGATTATACTTTAAATAAGTACGATTTTATAGAGATATTGGATAGGGAATATAAAAAAATTGAATTTAAAGGAGAATTCATACTCATAAATTGGGAATAATATTATTTATTTGCCTATTTTAAGTATAGTTTTCGTGTAAATGTGGTATATTTATAATGACTATAATTAGATTATAGTAAAAATGAAAATTGGGGGATACAAAAATGTCAAGATTAGTAGAAAGATTTATAAATTATGTGAAATTCGATACGGAATCAGATGAAAACTCAACTACATGCCCAAGTACAGAAAAACAATTGAAATTGGCTGTTTTTTTAAAAGATGAAATGACTGGAATGGGATTAGAAGAGGTTACGTTAGATGAAAACGGGTACTTAATGGCAACACTGCCTAGTAATACCGATAAAAATATTCCAACTTTTGGATTTATAGCACATATGGATACTGCACCTGCATTTTCAGGAAAAGATATAAGGCCTAAATTTGTAGATTATGAGGGTGGAGACATAGTATTAAATGAAGAGAAAAATATAGTTTTATCTCCTAAAGATTTTAAGGAGTTAGATTCATATATAGGGGAGACTCTTATCACAACTGATGGAACTACCCTTTTAGGAGCAGATGACAAGGCTGGTATTGCTGAAATATTAACAGCCATGGAATATTTGATGGATCACCCAGAGATAAAACATGGGAAGATTAGAATAGGTTTTACACCTGATGAGGAGATAGGACAAGGTGCAGATCTATTTGATGTAGAAAAATTTGGAGCTGAATTCGCCTACACTATCGATGGGGGAAGATTAGGAGAGGTAGAATATGAAAACTTCAATGCTGCAAGTGCTAAGATAAAAATAACAGGTAGAAGTGTGCATCCAGGGACGGCTAAAGACCAGCTTATCAATGCCCTTCAAGTAGGAATAGAGCTTCATAATTTATTGCCGGTTAACCAGCGTCCGGAATTTACCGAAGGATACGAAGGATTTTATATGTTATCTGAGATGAGCGGGGATATATCAAGTGCAAAACTAGATTATATCATCAGAGATCATCATATGGAAAAATTTATAGAAAAGAAAGAGTTTATAGGAAAGGCTGTAGAACTATTAAATAAAAAATATAATAATGCTATTGAGTTAGAACTTACAGACAGCTATTATAATATGAAGGAAAAGATCGAGGAGAAGATGGAAATCTTTGATATAGCTCGTGATTCTATGATAGAGCTGGGGATTGAACCTGTTATAAAACCTGTTAGAGGCGGGACAGATGGAGCCAGATTATCTTATATGGGACTACCATGCCCGAATATATTTACAGGAGGTCACAATTTCCATGGCCAATATGAGTATATACCGGTATCATCTATGGAAAGAGCTGTTGAAGTAATAGTGAAGATAAGTGAAAATATTGCCAAAAGATAAAAAAAATAATTATATCAAATAACTACCCAAAAGAATCTCTTTTTAAGGGATTCTTTTTTTTATGGTTAAAAAACCTACCTTAAATAATAGTATTCCTTGAAAGGAGGGAGAAAATTAGGTATAATAGTTAAGTTAGAGTCAAAAATAATTATAAATATAAGAACAGTTAGATTTAGAACAAATAGTTAGGAGGGACAGATGAAAAAAATATCTTTTAGAAGGATACTGCCATCTAG
>DAOUPY010000416.1 GCA_030625925.1 Fusobacteriaceae bacterium
TCTGCCAGAGAGACCGAATACATCTATGGAATCAATCAATACTTTTTTACTCTTATCATCTAATTTACAGTGGGTTTTTATCTCTTTAGGAGTCATATTTCCGTTAATTTTTGAGTTTCCAAATCTTTTCCACTGTATTTCTCTCGCTTTTTCCACTCTTTCCCTTATTTTAATAGATCTTTCCCCCTCTTCATAGGAAGCCAGCTCCGATCTCGATAGTTTTTTTATCTCTAAATATAGATCTATCCTATCCAGTAATGGCCCAGAAATCTTATGTTGATATCTATTTATTTGAGACAGGCTGCAGCTGCATCTATTTTCAAATAAGTTTCCACATGGACATGGGTTGGATGCCATTATAAGCACCATATCTGCCGGCATATCCACCCTGTACTCTGCTCTGGTTATAGATACTTTTTTATCTTCTAAAGGTTGTCTCAAGGTCTCTAGTACTAACCTTGGAAATTCTGTAACTTCATCTAAAAATAAAACTCCATTGTGTGCTAAACTTATCTCTCCGGCTTTTGGAACTCTTCCCCCTCCTACAATAGAAACCATAGAGCTGCTATGGTGGGGACTTCTAAATGGTCTTTTATTTATTATGGGCATACCCTTTGTCAGTAATCCTGTACTGCTGTATATCTTAGTAGATTCGATTATCTCATCCTCATTCATAGGCGGCAGTATGGTAGGTAAACGTTTTGCCAGCATTGATTTTCCTGCCCCTGGAGTTCCAATCATATAAAAATTATGTCCCCCTGCTGCTGCTATCTCTATGCATCTTTTAGCCTGTACCTGACCCTTTACCTCTTTAAAATCTATCGAATAAACGTCCTTTTCTTCCCTAGTCTCTACTTCTGGCGATTCTATCTCTATCTTATCATTCAAAAACCCAACTACCTGAACCAAATTATCAACTGGTATTATTTCTACTCCCTTTATAACACTGGCTTCTAAATAATTTTCTCTGGGCAGGATTATTCCAAATATATTATTTTCTTTGGCACAGATAACTGAATTTATAGCTCCATCGATTTTTCTGATATTACCATTTAAAGACAGTTCTCCCAATACTATATATTTCTTTAATTTTTGATTTTCAACCTCTCCTAGACTGGCTAGTATCCCAATAGCTATAGAAAGATCAAAGGAAGCTCCCTCCTTTCTGATCCCGGCAGGAGACAGGTTTATCACTATCCTCCTTGCAGGCAATTCATACCCGCTATTTTTTATGGCTGCTCTAACCCTTTCCTTACTTTCAGAGATAGCTACATCGGCTAACCCCACTATATTAAAACTGGGCAGACCTGCCATAATGTCGGCTTCTACCTCTAATATGTATGATTCTATACCTATATAACTTGAACTAAGCACCTTGGAAACCATAAAATCACCTCTAGTTAATTTTTTCTATATTCCTTAAGTATATTCGAATATTTTTAGGTTTTTCCTATAAGAGGAGGGAAATTCCATTTATTATAATTGAGCCGAGTTCGATTCACTTCCACCATGAAATCCACGGCTGCAAGAGTTGCAGTGTTTAATATAAGTAAAATAAAAATAAATGAACTAAGGCATTTGAAAAAATTTGAAATTAACTTAGGGAAAGAGAAAAAACATTTAATACTAACTGGAAAAAATGGTAGCGGTAAAACTACACTTTTAAGTGAAATTTCAAATTATATGGAAAATGTTGAAAATAAGAAAATATTAAATTTAGAAGAGAAAAAAAGATTAAGAGACGATTGTTTAAGAATAATAAATAAACTTTCTTCAATAAAAAGATTACCGCAACAAGAAAAAGAATATCAAGATAATTTAAGATGGGAAAAAAGCTTTGATGAACAGGTACAAAACTTATCTAAAATAAATATTAATTTTAATAACTTGTCACTGCTTATGGATAAATTAAATAATAGAGAATTTATAATAAAGGCGTTTCAAACTAAAAGACAATCAAATATGACTTTGAGCCGTGGCGTAGAAATAATTGATCTTGAAAATTTAAAGTTAACCAATAATCAAAACTCTCAAACATGGTTTTTAAAATATATGGTACATTTAAAGACACAGTTAGCTTATGCAGCAACTGATCAAGATCAAAAAGAAGTCAAAAGAATAAAAGGTTGGTTTAATAGATTTGAAAATTTATTAAAAACTATATTTGAAACAGAAGATATAAAACTCATCTATGATAGAAAAAAATATAATTTTATTTTAGAACAAAATCAGAAAAAATTCGATTTTAACACTCTTTCAGATGGTTTTTCAGCCGTACTAGAGATATTAACTGGAATTATGATGGGGATGGAAAAAGAAGAAGAAGAATTACACAATTATGATATGGATGGAATAGTTTTAATATATGAACTTGATACTCA
>DAOUPY010000199.1 GCA_030625925.1 Fusobacteriaceae bacterium
GTTCTTTACAAAATCTTCTATCCTATTGATCGAATTTTTTTTATCCATCAATTTCCCGTAAAAAGAGGACAGGCATTTTCTCTTTACCAATAACTCCAAGGGTAATTTTCCAAATGGATTATGATATAAAAATTTTAAAAATTTTTCTCCTGGAACATTTTCTACTAATATTTTATTTGTTTTTCTATCTATATATTCAATCTTATCTAATTTCATATTCTATCTCCCCTATCAACTCTTAGATTTTAATGGTTATCTCATATATTATATCATAAAATATGTGTATTTAGAAAATCTGCTTTTCTATGATAGTTTTTAAACTTTAAATTTTTTAGAAAAGCTTAGTTTAGGTGGGGGAGGTTTACAGATTTTGAAATTTTAAAATTATAAATATAAAGAAAAAGACCTAGTAAAATTCTAGATCTTCTCTCATTAATTTTAAATTAAATACTTCCTATTGTTGTTACTAAACTAATAATGCTTTCCCAAGGTATTTTTTTATCTTTATCTTCTTCTCTTAATTTGATAAGTTTTTCTTTCATTATAGTCATCTTATCTGCTTCTAAAAATCTAATTTCATCTAATATCTCAACATGAGAAGCTAATAACTTAACAACTTCTTGCTGGCCCTTATCTAAACCCGACAAACTGCTTGCTATTTCTTTTAATTCAGGAGCTATGTCTTCTGGATTTGTAAGTTCTACTTTTAATATATCTAATTTTTTTTCAGTTCCGACTCTTCTATGAGTTATTTGAATAATGAGCTTTCATTGGTCCCAAAGGTTCATAGAAAGTTGGATTAATAACTTCAAATAATTCTTCTCCTCCATTTGACATAAATCTTTGGATTATATCTCCTGCTTCAATTATTAATTTAGATGTTTCTATAAAAGTTTTTTCAGACTGAACTGATGCTTTAATACCTTCAATAATAGACCCATTTTTCTTAATAATATTAATATTATCATTATTTATTTATTTGAACATTTAATTTCCTCCTAATGTTTTCAAATATAAAACACTCATATTCTACATTCCTGGTATCCACTCTTTTATTTCTTTTAAAGCTTTATATGCTTGCTTCATAGATGAATTATTTTCTAAATAGTTCATTCCTGTTAAAGTTAATTCTGGAATACCTGCTATTACTCCTCCACCTTGATCAAATTTATGAAATTTAATTCCTTGTATATACTCATCATTTAATAAACTTTCTAAAATTAATTCTAACCTATGTTCAGATATTTTTAATTGTTCTAAATCAAAAGTTTTTTCATAATTAAAATCTTGATTTTCATACGAAACATCTATAGCTTTTAAAATCTGATAAACTGATTTCATTGACATAAATTAATCCTCCTTTTTATTCTTCATAACTATACTCTTTTATATCTATATTTCCCTTTTATATGAGAATTTAAGAATCGACCATGTGATCCTGCATTCATCAAGGAATTAAAAACACCGACTCCTACACTATAATAATGATATATAGACCCATTAAGAAACTTAACTTCTAAAATACTACTTTCAGTAATATATCCTATTGAATCTATATTACTTGAACTTACTTTTACTCTTTGCATAAGATCCCTCCCTCAAATTAATTTTACCAAGATAGTTCTTTATTGATATTTCTAAGAATGTGATTATAGCTAATACTTTTGAAAAAACTTATCCATGGTCTAGGAGCTATAAATTTAGTATTCTTTCCATTTTTCCAAATTAAAACAACTTTTCCTCTAAGTCCAGCCGATGCCGATCTTCTGCTAAATTCTTCATATACTTCATTTTGAACAGCACTTGATTTTATTCCAAACAAACTATCTAAAGGAACAATAATCATATCTTGTCCTTGTTCTCTAATATGAGCGATTTTATATTTTGCCATATCTTACCTCCGATTATTTTTATTTTGATATTCCGTTGTGTCTACCAAAACTTTCTAATTCAGAAGCACCCGATTTTCTTCTATAGCAATCGATGGCATAAGCAAATGACTTTTAACTTCTTTGAGACTATAAAAATAGTCCAAGAATTTTTTTAAATCTTTTTTTAAATATATGAGGTTTTGTTCACATAAAATAAAAAAATCTAAAATCAAAACATTATACTCCATTAGAATTTCAATTTTCTGAGAGTTAAATTTCTTTCCAAAATACTTTCTAAGATAGTCAACCCTAAATTCTTTGTCTTTTAATTTCTGTTTTTTATTTTTCTCTTCTATGTATTCTCTTTCAAAACAAGAAGGAGCTTCACTTAAAAAACTTTCAGAAATAATAAATTTTGTTCCAATAACTGTTTTATATTCTTTCTTTATAAATTCATAATTAATTTTTTTCTGTTTTTTTATAGACGCTTCTTTAAAAGAAGCTATTCTCTTTTCAATTTTTCTTAAATAACATAACTTATCAGAAGAATCAGATTGAATATTTAATTCTTTTCTTTTAAGATTTAAGTTTTCCATTAAATTACACAAATTTGATCCCTCCTCTTTTTTCTACTATATATAGTGTTTTATGCAAAAATAGTAACATATATAGTGGAAACTGTCTAACTCATTTTACAAGATAGAAGGTATATAAAATTTATATATTTAAGTTTAAGATCGATAAATATGGGGTCTATAAAATTACAAGTTTTTAAAAAAATTCTTATTTGACATTTTATTTTTTTCTTATCTATTTATTTATAAACTATTTTATAAATAAATAGTTTAATTTCTCTTTTTTTTACTTGCAACTTTTTTATGATTTCATAGTCTATGTCGGTGTAAAAAAATAATGAAAGAGCCCTTTTGAAGACATGAGTCATCAAGAGATAAGTAAAAAATTAGAGATAAAGGAAAATACATCTAAATCCAGATTGAAAAGAGTAAAAGAAAAATTTAAAAGGTTATCTCCATCTTTCTATGTATATACTGTTTAAGAAGTCGAATAAAATTTTGAAGGAGGACAAAATGAAGGAGAAAAAAATATTATGGATAATAACCTTTAATTTAATAATTATATTTTCCGAGATCTTATTCGGAATAATTTCAAATTCATTTGCATTGATTGCAGATGCACTGCATAATGCCGGAGATGTTATCGCCATAGTTATCACCTATATTGCATTAAAATTAGGTACAAGACAGACCACCTTTAAGTATACCTTTGGGTTTTTACGATCTGAGATGATGGCAGCCTTTGTAAACACTCTGTTTTTATCCATAACAATGATCTATATGGTCTATCAGGCAGTCTATAGATTTTTTAATCCAGAAATCATAGAGCCTCTCTATATGATAATTGTAGGAACCATTGCAGTAATTGCAAATGGTATTAGTGCGTACCTTCTAAATACCATGGACATCTCTACCCACACTCATCATGAACATAATCACCATCACGAACATGGGGGAGACGCAAATATTAAGTCCGCTTATTTACATATGCTCAGTGATGCACTCATCTCGGTAGGAGTTGTTACAGCCGGAATATTTATTTATTTTTTCAGAATTTATTACATTGACTCCGTTTTAACCATTATTTTTTCATTCTATATCCTGTATCATTCCTATCCGTTATTAAAAAAAAGTTTTTTATCCCTAATGGATGCGAATATTACAGATATCTCTCCCGATGAATTGGATAAAATCATTAAAATTAATGAGAATATCATTGAATACCATGATTTACATATCTATAAACCCAGTTCTAAATATAATTTTATATCATTTCATATAGTTTTAAAAAATAATAATTTAATTTTAAAGGAAATAGAAGAGATAACTAGTAATATTAAACACAACTTAAAAAAATACGATTTTAATCACATCCTGATCCAGGTAGACACAGAGACCCACATAAAAAATAAAATTAATTGCGAATTAAAGGAATAAACTTTATTTTGCCCCCTAGCCCCTTCTGGGGCTTTTTTAATATAAAAAATCTTATTGTTCACAAAAATAAGCTGTTACAGCATTGATATTTCTACCGCTGAAACAGCCTAATCCATTATAATATAAAAAATCTTTAACATAGTTCTATCGGCTGATTATACCGATACCTGCCTCCTCATAACTCTTCTTAATCTCAGAAGAAATATTTGAGTCGGTAACCAAATAAACTGTACCCTTTGTCAAGGACATATAAAAAAGAGTGGGGCAATATTTAAGCATTCAAAAGGTGATTCCTGTATTCTACAGGAGTCATCTTTTTTAAATCCCATTGATATCTATGGTTATTGTAATAATTTATAAATTTTTTCATTTCTTTTTTAACTGCATTTAAATCTTTACAATTCTTTAATTCTAAGTGATCTTTCATGTGGCCAAAAAAAGATTCCATAGGAGCATTGTCCCAACAGTTACCTCTTCTAGACATTGATTGGTTTATCCCTTTTCGCTTTAATAAATTTTGAAATTTTGGACTTGTATAATGA
>DAOUPY010000160.1 GCA_030625925.1 Fusobacteriaceae bacterium
TACTCGTCAATCGGAGAGGAGAACTTTTAAAGAAGCAGAACTGCTGAAGTGGGACGACTATAAACTTCGTTTAAAATTAAGAATTTTTTTTATTCATGTAATTCGTGACAGAAAAAGCTTATAGATTTTCTTAATCTGTGAAAATCTGTATAATCTGCGACAGAAAGTCAGATTCTAAAGATTCCATCTTTAATATGGGTCTCTTTTCTCTTGAAAGAAAATGAGACGTAAAAGTTCAAGAAGGTTTATATGTTGTCTTAATAAGTAAGTCACTATTGTCATTGTAGAAACAGAACTGCTGAAGAATAACGACTATAAACTTCACAGTTTAAAGTCAAAAGAAATAGATTTAAAAAATCTGAGAAAACCTGCGGAATCTGTGACAAAAAAGCTTATGAGACTCCTGTGCTGTAGTTGTAAAAGTATTTAATATTAGTATATTGAAAAGTTTAAAGTTTTGGAGGTTTTTTATGGACAGCAATAAAATTTTACAATTGGCGAAAGAAATATCTCCTTGGCTTTCCAAGGTCAGGGGCGATTTTCATATGTACCCGGAGCTGGGAATGGAGGAGTTTCGTACCCAGAGAAAAATTTGTGAATATTTGGATGAGTTTGGGATATTACATAAAAAGATGGCAAAGACAGGGGTAGTAGGGGAGATAAAGGGTAAAAATGCATTTAAAACTATAGCTCTTAGAGCTGATATCGATGCCCTGCCTATCTTGGAAAAAAACGATGTTTCTTACAGATCTAAAAATCCTGGAGTTATGCATGCCTGCGGTCATGACGCACATACCACTATACTTTTGGGGGTAGCTAAAATACTCAGTGAAAAAAAAGATGAATTAGGAGTAAATGTAAGGTTTATATTTCAGCCTGCAGAAGAAACTGTAGGAGGGGCTGAGTCTATGATTAAAGAGGGGGCTCTGGAAGGAGTAAATGCTATATTTGGATTACATGTGAGTTCTTTAATAGAAAAAGGAAGTGTGGAATACAGGTATAAACAGATGAATGCTTCTTCGGACAGTATAGAAATAGAGGTTCAGGGAAGGTCTGCCCATGGAGCATATCCTGGGGATGGAGTAGATGCAATTGTGATAACAGCTCAATTGATAACAGCCATGCAGTCAATAGTCAGCCGGATAGATGCCAGGGACAGTGCAGTGTTGACAATGGGGATGATAGAGGGAGGGACTGCACCTAATATCATAGCCGATTCTGTAAAATTAATAGGGACTTTAAGAACTTTGGATCCTCAAGTCAGAGAGTCAGTTAAAGAAAAATTAAAGGTTTTAGTGGAAACCCTGCCTGTTTCCATGGGTGGAAAGGGTACATTAAAGATTGGGAAAGGATATTCAACTCTTATCAATGACGATAAGATGGTAGAGTTGGTGAAGAAAAATGCAGTGAATATTTTAGGAGCAGAGAATGTATTGGAAAAAGAAAAGGCTAACATGGGTGTGGAAGATTTTGGATATTATTTAGAAAAAATACCGGGAGCATTTTTTTATTTGGGAGTAAAAAATGAAAAAAAAGGAATAACGGTATCAGCTCACAATGAGTGTTTTGATATAGATGAAGAGGCGTTGCATTTAGGAGTTGCTATTCAGATTTTGAATATTCTGTCGGTATAATTTTTATACAAAAAACTAAAAAAGGTATCAAAAGTATATTACTTTTGATACCTTTTTTTAAAATGCCGGCGGGTTGGACACCCATAAAACTTTAACTATGTTTTTTCCTGCATTGGAGATATAGTGATTTTTTCTAGATTTATAATAAAATGACTCTCCCTTTCGGGCCTTGTATATTTTTTCTCCTAGGTGAATAAAGACGGTACCGCTGAGTACGTATCCAAACTCCTCTCCCTCGTGAGGCAGCTCTTCCTTATACCTTCCCCCTTCCTCTATCGTGATAAGGATGGGTTCCATTTGATTTTTCTGAGCATTGGGAACGATCCACTCGATCTTATAGTTTAACTCTTCGTCGATACTCTCGAAAACATCTTCTTTTTTAAAAACGATTTTTTCATCTTCATCCTCATTAAAAAAATCTCTAAGATTTGTACCTAATCCTTCTAATATGTCTATTAGGGTAGTAATAGATGGAGATGTAAGATCTCTTTCTAATTGGGATATAAAACCTTTGGATAGTTCACATCTCATAGCTAACTCGTCTTGAGTGAGGAATTTTTCCTGTCTCAAACTTTTAATTTTTTTGCCTATATCCATTGTTTACTCCCTTTTATTTCATTTAAATTATTAATATTTATTTATAAGTCTATTTAACATTATAGCTTGATATATAAAATAAATCAATTGACAAAGTATAGTTTTTTTTATAAAATATAACGCTAGAGGTTTAGTAATACTGTTTTTGTAAACATATTATATAAAACATAAAGTAATAATAACGTAGTATATTAAATAAGTTTATTTTAGCTGAAATTAATACCGTTAAAATTTATATAGCAAGGAGAGATTTTATGAAACAAGGAAATATAAAAATTGATTCTATATCTAAGTCTTTTGATGGAGTAGAAGTATTGAAAAATATTAGTTTTGAAATTAAAGGCGGGGAGTTTTTTTCTATCTTAGGAGGATCTGGTTGCGGAAAAACTACCCTTCTTAGGATGATAGCTGGGTTTATAGAAGCTGATGGTGGAGCCATCTATCTGGGAAACGAGGAGATTACCCATCTAAGCCCAAATAAGAGAGATGTTAATACGATATTTCAAACCTATGCACTGTTTCCACATCTGACAATCTATGAAAATATAGCATTTCCATTACGATTAAAGAAAATAAAGGGTACAGAGATAGATAGAGAGGTAAAAAAATATTTGGAGATGGTAAAATTATCTGAACATGCAAATAAATATTCATCTCAACTTTCGGGGGGACAAAAACAAAGGGTTGCCATAGCTCGTGCACTGATAAACAAACCAAAAGTTTTACTCTTGGATGAACCACTATCTGCATTAGATGCCAAGCTCAGACAGCATATGTTGATAGAGTTAGATAATATTCATGAGGAGGTAGGAATTACCTTTGTATTTGTTACCCATGATCAACAGGAAGCACTCAGTGTATCTGACAGGATCGCAGTGATGAAAGATGGTGAAGTCCTTCAGATCGGAACTCCCAGTGAGATCTATGAGAGTCCGGCTAATGCATATATAGCTGACTTTATCGGTGAAACAAACTTTATCGAAGGAGAGGTTGTAGAGGTAGAGGATGAATTCGGATACCTGGAATCTCCTAATTATGGAAGGATAAAATTTGAATTAGATAAGGATGTAGTGGTTGGGAATCATGTAAAACTGACTATCAGACCTGAAAAGGTAAAGGTATCTAAATCAAAACCTAGATACTTAGATGATAATGATAATATATTTAAAGGAAAGATTGAAGAGATGATCTACTCAGGGTTCCAAAGTAAGTTTTTTGTGACTGTAGGGGATAAATTGTTCAGTGCATTCAAACAGCATGTGGATTTTTTTGAGGAAGATGCAGAAACTATCCACTGGAAAGACGAAGTTTATGTTATTTGGGATTCGGCAGACAGTTTCCTTTTAGAGGTGATGTAGGTGAAAAATCAAAGAAGCGGCCTGGTCTATTCAGCTCCTATAACCCTTTGGCTGACCTTGTTATTTGTGGTTCCTACACTGATAGTTATAGTCTATAGCTTTCTAAAAAAAGGGACCTATGGAGGAGTAGAGTGGATATTTTCCGCAAACGGGTATAATTTTTTTAGCAGTTCATATTTTTTAAAAGTAGTATGGAATACAGTAGAAATATCTGTGGCCGCCACTGTAATTACGGTCTTAATCGCTATACCAGTGGCTCTTTATATAGCCGCATCCAAGTATAAAAACTTTTTATTATTTTTAATAATAGTTCCATTTTGGACAAATTTTTTGATAAGGATATATTCGTGGATAGCTCTTCTTGGAAATAATGGCTTGTTAAATAAACTTTTCATAAAATTGGGATTAGAACCGCACCAGTTTTTATATAATAAGTCGGCAGTAATACTAGTAAGTGTTTATGCTTACTTACCATATGCTATTTTACCCTTATACTCTGCCATAGAAAAATTTGATTTTGCAATGATTGATGCTGCAAGAGATTTAGGGGCTAGTAAGATGACAGCTTATACCAAAACGTTTTTTCCCAATATAAAACCAGGGATTATAACTGCTACCTTATTTACATTTATACCAGCACTGGGATCCTATGCCATTCCAAAATTAGTTGGAGGAAATAGCTCTCAAATGTTAGGAAATATAATAGCTAGAGAACTTACAATTACTAGAAATTGGCCCAAAGCAGCAGCTATTTCAACGATTTTAACAATAATAACAGTCGCTTTTATTTTTGCTTTGTCAAAATATGATAAGGATCATAAAGGAGGAGATGTATAAAGATGAATAAAAAAACTTTCTCATTGAATATGTTTATATTAACCCTGGTATTTCTATATCTTCCCTTGATTGTTCTTATTGTTCAGTCCTTTAATTCAGGTAAGGGAGGAGACTGGGATGGGTTTTCCCTCAAATGGTACGACGAATTATTCAATCACTCGGCCAGATTATGGACATCATTTAAGTATAGTATTATAATTGCTTTAACTTCAGCCGGTATATCTACAGCAATAGGAACTTTAGGAGCAATATCTCTCAAATGGTATACTTTTAAACATAAAAAATACCTGCAGGTTATATCTTATCTGCCCTTAGTTTTACCGGACATAATAATGGGTGTATCATTATTAATTTTATTTACCAGTATAAAGTTTAAATTGGGATTAATCACTATATTTTTGGCTCATACAACATTTAATATCCCCTTTGTATTATTTATTGTGTTGTCTAGATTGCATGATTTTGATTATTCCATAGTGGAAGCGG
>DAOUPY010000514.1 GCA_030625925.1 Fusobacteriaceae bacterium
ACACCTGAACGAAACTAACTATGGTCAATGCTATTATCTAAAGAAAGAATATGAATATCCTCAAATTTTTGTAGAAAAAGAGTTCGAGAGGGAGTTTGTAGATAGAAATACAGAGATAGGGGTAGTAAACAATAAACTGGAGAAGATAGCAGAAAATACAAGGCTGCTCTATGTTGGAATAACCAGAGCCAGGGAATATCTCATGATCAGTGGAAATGCAGAAAATGGAGTGTATTATTTAGGGGAGATAGAAAAGTATATAAAGAGCAGGGTTAATTAATAAAGTAGGGCTAATTCATGAATTACCCCCTACTAATCACGAATTGCACAGATTAAGATGAAAAACTAGAACGCGGAAGCAAGAGCATACACGGATAAGGAGTAGAAAATAAATGATTTTGGAGAAACACAGAGACTCGCTGAGATTTAAATTAGAGTTTCACAGAGTTTTTCTCTGTGGATCTGTGTTTGTGCTCCGTGTAGCTCTGTGTCAAAAGTTTTATTGGAAAATTAATCATATAAAAATTATTGGAGGTTAGTTGTGGAGCAAAATTTTTATTATAGTCAAAATTCATTGGGGATATTTAAGCGATGTCCAAAGATGTTTGAATATATCTATAAAGATGGTATATCAGGAAAAGAGATGGATCCTAAATTGAAAAAAAGAATAGAGGCCGGGACAAATTTTCATATCTTAGCCGAAAGGTATTTTAATGGGATGAAAGATTATTTCTATATAAAAGATGGAGAGCTTTTGGAGTGGATGGCTGTATTGGAAGAAAAATATCCTGAAGATATAGATTGCAGGAGTGAATTTGAGATAAGACAGAATAAAGATGGAATCAAGCTAATGGCAAAATATGATTTAGTTGTTATAGATAACGATAAAATAAAAATAGTGGATTTTAAAACAAATAAAAATCCATATAACTTAGAAGTTATGGAAGAACATATTCAGACAAAAGTTTATATGTATCTTTTAGGAGAAAATTTGAAAAAGATGTTTCCCAAGATAAAAATAGAGGATATCAGTATGGAATATTTCCAATTAAATTACCCCGAAAATCAAATTCTTATAAAATATACTGAAAAAAAACATGAAATAAATAAAAAAATATTAGGAGAATTAATAGGTGAAATAAATAAAAATAAAAAATATTTGCACCTCAAAAATAATGGAACCTGTGTAAAATGTGGGTTTGAGAGTTTTTGTAAAGGGGAAGCAAAAAAAACTTAATAAAAAATCAAAAAAAGTGTTGACGAAAACCTGTAAACACGGTATACTTCTTCTTGTCCGCGAGGGAAAGCGAAAAACGCAATGAACTCACAGACGAAAAGAATAAACGTTTTAAATGATTATGCCTGGGTGGCGGAATCGGTAGACGCACGGGACTTAAAATCCCGTGTCCTCTGTGGACGTGCGGGTTCAAGTCCCGCCCTAGGCACCATTTAAACAATTTATACACACATTGTGTGGTTGGATTCCCGAGTGGTCAAAGGGAGCAGACTGTAAATCTGCCGGCTCAGCCTTCGAAGGTTCAAATCCTTCTCCAACCACCATATACGCCTATAGATCAGTTGGTTAGAGCGCACGCCTGATAAGCGTGAGGTCGGTGGTTCAAATCCACTTAGGCGTACCATTTTGGGGATATAGCTCAGTTGGGAGAGCGCCGCACTTG
>DAOUPY010000169.1 GCA_030625925.1 Fusobacteriaceae bacterium
CCTATTATTGCTCTGGTTGTAAGTGTGATATTATTAATTAAAGCAGGGATAGCTTCTCCTCATAAAATTGTTTATGGTTTAGGAGGATTAGTAGTTGTGGCTCCATTCTATAAATTCTCTAAGAATAGAATGGAAAAAGCAACAAAACAATCAGCATTTGGAGGTGCCCAATAAATGAAAGTAATTGGTATTTCAGGAAATAAAAAGTTTTTAGATGGTTTTAATAGAGATTATGTTTTCGATCACTACTCCACATGTATTGAAAAGATCGGTGCTGTGCCGCTGATTTTACCAATAACTAATAAGGAAGAGGTGGCCAAAATATATGTCGATAAGATTGATGCTCTAATAATGACTGGGGGTATCGATGCAAATCCTTTCTTATATGGTGAGGAACTTGCAAAGGAAACTGAAGTGCCTTATATCCTAAGAGATACTTTTGATTTCTTGCTTATTCAGGCTGCACTTAATAAAAATATCCCTATCTTAGGGATATGCAGAGGGATGCAGATAATGAATGTATATTTGGGTGGTTCTTTATATCAGGATATCAAATACTATGGTGAGACCAATGTACAGCATGTACAAAGATCAAATCATCATGAGCCTGTTCATTTTGTTGATGTGGAGAAGGATTCTATCCTTTGCACCCTCATTGGAGAAAAGCAAATGGTCAACTCTGTACACCATCAGTGTATCAAGGAACTAGGGGAAGGACTTGTAGCTTCAGCAGTATCCTCCTCTGATAAGATAATTGAAGCCTATGAATCTAATGGTAAAAACAAGATCCTGGGTATCCAGTGGCATCCTGAGATGATGTTTGCTGAGGGGAACAATGAAATGGAAGAGATCTTCAGGTTTTTACTCAAATAGTTTTCATAACTGCAGATAATCAGAAAAAAATATTCAGATTTGGAGGGTTTCTAAAAAAGAGGCCCTCTTTTAAATTCAGCATATAGATGATATACTATCTGAAATATTACCAGCATTAATTTTTATATAAGGAGGGCAGATTATGACTAATAAATTAGGTTTTTGGAGTATTGTTTTACTTGGAATAAATACCATTCTTGGATCAGGTATCTTCCTCCTGCCAGGAAGTTTTTATATAGCCTTAAATGAAAGAGGGTTTCTTTCTACACTAATTGTTATTGCTACCGTACTTTCTATCTCCCTTTGCTTTGCAGAAGCTTCTGGAATTTTTGAAGGTTATGGAGGTCCATATATATACGTAAGGGAAGCTATGGGAGAATTTATGGGGTTTCAGGTGGGATTTATGAAGTGGGTTATTTCGCTTCTTGCCTGGGCGACTATGGCTGTTGCTTTTGCAAATCTTTTGGTGTCCTTTTTAGATATAGGCCAGGTCCCCTATATTGAAAAGATCCTTGCAGGACTCCTCATTGTCATCCTATCCTACATCAATTTTTTAGGAGTAGAATTAACAAAGAGTTTAAATAATATTGTCACCTTGGGAAAATTGGTCCCTATTATATTATTCGTTTTTATAGGAATTAAATATATCGGGAAAAGTAATCTCATCTTTATGGCAAGGGAACCCGGAAGGTTAATTACAGGGATTAAAGATCCTATTTTGATCTTCTTCTATGCATTTACAGGTTTTGAATCAATTGCAGTAGCAGCCAGAGATATGAAAACTCCCCTTAAAAACCTTCCAAAAAGTATTATCAGTGTAATGTTTGGTATAACAATACTTTATCTTATCCTTATTTTTTCCATCTTAGGAGTTTTGGGGGGGAATATAGCTCCGGATTCATATCCTATATTTCATGCTGCCTACCTTCTGCTGGGACCTCTTGGAGGGAGTTTTTTCTCATCTGGGATAATCATTTCTATTATTGGTATCAATATTGCATCGTCCTTTATAAGTCCAAGATCTATAGTCGCACTATCTGAGAAAAATACCATGCCGGAATTTCTCTCTAGAAAAAATAAATATGGTACCCCTGGTGCTGCTATTCTCCTTACT
This sequence comes from Fusobacteriaceae bacterium, assembly GCA_030625925.1. Classification (GTDB taxonomy): domain Bacteria; phylum Fusobacteriota; class Fusobacteriia; order Fusobacteriales; family Fusobacteriaceae; genus Psychrilyobacter. The sequence continues at coordinate 1,988 of DAOUPY010000169.1, forward strand.
GGCGGACTTTCATTACTTATAATTCTTATTGGAAATTTTAATACTTTAGCTTCATTTTCTGTATTTTCAAGAATTTCCCAATACCTGCTTACGTGTGTAGCTGTCATTATATTTAAAAAGCGGGGTATTAAGGGCTCCTTAGTTTTACCGGGAGGATATCTTATTCCTATTATTGCCTTGGTTACTATGGGGATTTTATTTTATAATTATCTAATTTATATAGTTAGTGTATTTTTAATATTTTTTCTCATTGGAAGATACTTTTATTGTTATGATAGTAAGGCTAAATATGATAAAGCCAGATAGAGTGATGAAAATAATATATATACTTGGATTTTAATTAAGTTGAAAAGGTGCTGTGGCGGCACCTTTTTTTATTTCCTAGATTATATAATTAAATGCCACACCTGGTTCTCCCCTAAATTCTTTGTGAAGAGTCATCATTACGTTTTCAAAACAATTTAATATCGGAGATACTGTCATGATTGGAGAAATTTATGGAATGGTCGAGGATATAAAAATAGATCCCGGAATAGACTAAGCTGTTTTATACTTTATAAGCAAATCTAAGGGTTAAAATAAAATTTCGATATAAACATTAGAGGATTTAGACCGTTCAATCAGTAATAATATATAGATAAAATAAACTTAAAAAATTCTTAGTCGTTTAAAAAAAGGAGGAGTTATTATGTTAAAAAGCGGGAAAACACCTTTATTGAGAGTACATAAACTTGAAAAATTATTCGATGTGGGAGAAATTTATATAAAATTAGAGGGTGTAAATCCGGCGGGTCATAAACATGACAGAATAGCGGAAGTTTTAGTAAGAGATGCTGTTGCTCACAAATATAAAGGAATTGTCGTAAACGGTTCGGTCAGCTATATTAATTCCCTATTATATTATGCTGATCTAGAAAATTTAGATATTGTTATCCCATTATTTAAGGGGGAAAGATGGAAAACAGGAAAATTTAAGGATAAAGGCATTCTGGATTTAAGGTCTTTAAAATATGGATCACAATTAGAAATTGTGACAAAAACTGCAGAAGATAAAAATTATTATCTGGCAGCTGAAGGTTATGCTAATATTCATATAAGTCAGATAATCCTGGAAAATTTAACAGACGAAATCGTTACAAAGCTGAACTATGAAGTAGATGCTATCTACACACAGTTAAGCTATGGTTATACACTGACAAGTATACACAATTCCCTACTAAAAAAATGGATGAATGGTGAAATTGAAATATTTCCAAGGGTTATCTGCGGAACGTGGGGAAAAGGAAATGCAGCCTTTAAAAACTTTCAAAGGACTAAAGAGATCAAAAATAACGTTCTTGAAGGGTTCAGGAATGAAGAATTATCCAGAAATCATATATTATTAGACAAAGGGTTATTGGAACAAACTTTTTTAGATGTCAATGAAACCGACGGTAAAGTTATTTCTATCGATGAAGAACTCTTAAAAGAAAGTGTTAAACTTTTAAGGCAGAAAGAACAGATAAAGGTAAATAAACAGGAAGCGTATTCTTTTGCAGCTTTTTATAAATTAGTTAAAGAGAAAAAGATAAAAAAAGGAAGGCATGTAATTATCCTGAATGAAGGTAAGAGTATCGTCAATATTGAAAATTTAAATGACTATGATGAGGTTTCCAAAGATAAATTAGTCAAATTAACCAGAGAGTATCTGGCACAATACTCGGATTCTGCACTGGAGACGGAGGAAGCAATAAAAAATGCTATTGATAAAGGATTTATATTATTGGCTTCTCGTAACGGTGTCTATGAAGGTGTCTGTATTATTGTTAATCTGGGATTCGAAAAATTTATACCAAAATATCATTTGGCATATATTGGAGCAAATAAAGCCAGCAAAGGCAGGGGTATCGGAACTGAATTAATAAACCGTGCTATCGATCTAACCGACGGTAATTTATCCCTGCATGTGGATTTAGATAATAAAGGGGCTAAAAAACTATATAAAAAGCTCGGATTTAAACATGCTTATAATCGTATGATCTACCACGGTGAAGTATAGAATTATTCTAAATTTAAATATCACCAAAAAATAAAACTTTACTTTTGATAACGTTTTTGACATTATATTAACAGTAACATAGAGTCAGACAAGAGCTTCATTGGTTAAGAACCCCTTCAATAGAAAGGTCCTCAAGCTTCAAACATCGAAACTTTATAATTATATATGATTTTGAATATTCAAAGAGGGCGACTCATAAGTAGATTTTCTACTTGAGTCACCCTTTTTTTATTTATATCTAATTTTAATAAATATAATAAAATTTTGTTTGATTTTGCCAAAGAAGATATCATTTCTGATAACCTCTTTAGGTTATGTGCGCTGGAGATTAATCCCCATTCAATATTTACCTTTTTTATCCCTCTCAAGAGGAATCTTCTGAACGTACCATTGCCTTTGATCTCTAGTGTACTGATATGTTAATCTTTCTCCATTAGGACATATATATTCATCTGTTTTACTATACATAATATGAATGAGGTTTTGTTCCATATTTTTGTATTTTTCCAAATATATATAGGAAGTAGTCGTGAATAATAAAATCTGCAGAGTTCCTTATTTTTAAATTTTTTACTTATATTACTAAACCTTAGACTAATTTACCTCTCCTAAAGTCATTTATATTTTAATTCTTCTGTTACAATACAAAAGTAAATTATCATCATGAAATATTATCTATTATTTCAAACTAAAAATTCCTTCATTTGAAGATATTCCCTGTATTCCCCTCCTGTATACCTCCTTCTTTTTGAGGAGTTAATAATAAAAA
>DAOUPY010000434.1 GCA_030625925.1 Fusobacteriaceae bacterium
GCCTCTTTCAGCTGTTTAGAATACTCCTTTCCTCCATAGACCGTAAGAATATTGATCTTATTACAATTTATTTTCTGAGCTTCTTCCGATATTTGTATAGCCAATTCTCTTGTAGGACTTATAACCAACCCTTGGATTCCGCTGTTATTAGGCAGCATCAGGTTCATCATAGGCAGAAGGAAAGCTAAAGTTTTTCCCGTTCCTGTAGGTGCTTCTGCTATTATATCCTTTCTTTCTAATATTGCCTCTATACTCATATCCTGTACAGGGGTAGGAGTTTGAATCCCGCTTTTTTTCAGAGAATCCACAAATTCTTTCTTTATTCCTAAATCTTTAAATGTATACATAATTAATTTTCCACCTCGTTTTTTATTTTACTTTAAATTATATCATAAATTTTTTTTATTATCTTAAATCTTTTAACTTCTTCCCTTTTTATAGAGTATTTTAATAGACTTAAACTAATAATACAGTAAAAGAAATTTACGCCCCCCTTTGAGGGAGAGAGGAGTGAAAAAAAATCGTGCCAATTTGGCACGATTTTTTCACTTATTTTAAATCCATATTTATTCCTTTTTTTAATTCACTCGACAAATCAGGTTGATATTTTCTGATAACATCATTAAATATTTCTTGAATAAAAGGAGAAACCCAATATTGAGCATTTTCTGGCGGCTCTTCTCCCATATCAAGATAATCAACATAGTCACTTGCCATCATATATTCTTCTTTTGTCGTAAATAACCAAATAAAATAACTTATATAAATAATCCTAACATCATTTAAAAATTGATTTAAAAAAGTTATTCTATTGTTTTTTACATCGTATCTTGTACTGTCATTAAATGATAAATAACTATAAAGATTATAATGGGCATGATTATTTAATCCCTGCCTTAAATCATCATTATTTTTTTCTCGAATAATATTACTAATTTTTTTTGTTTTTTCTGAATTGGCTATATATTTAATCATTTTATTATAATTAGGCGATTTTTTTTCATTTTTAACCCAATTATTTATTTCTTCTACTTTAAAATTATATATACTAAAATTATTTTCTAAGTATAACAATGAATAAATATGCATCACTGAAATATCTTGATATTTCCTTAATAATGAAAAAGCATCATTTATATTTCCACATTCCAGTAATAATTTAATCGACGTTATAGTCCCTTTCATTGAAGATAAAAAATTACCATTAAAATTAAAACTATCTACACCTGAGGTTACCCATAAGAAAGTAGAGTGATTGAGTGAATCATAAAATTCAATATATCTAGTTAATTCTGAAAATATTTCGTGATTTTTATATTCTTCATTTAAATTATTTCTCATATTTATAAACCTCTTTATATTTTATTTTTTTCACTTTCTACTCACCTATCAAAACTTACTCAATATAACCTTAGAATCTTTCTCGGCTAATTCTATTAGATCAAGGCTGAATCCAGATTTAGAAAATAATATAAAATATTCTTCCCTGCTGCTGTTTTTCCACTTAACTTTCTTTGCTTTTTCCTTCAATGCAAATAATACACTTAACCCTACATGTTTTTTAGACCACTTGCATTCCCCGAAGATAATTTCTTTTTCTCCCAGTCCCACTACATCTATCTCTTCATTCTTAGTCCACCATCTCCCCACCTTGCTTATGGGAAAATTTATCTCTTCGTGGGCTATGAGACTTTCTAGGCACAATCTTTCGTACGCTTTAGAAACCCATAGATCAAATGTTGAAGATATTTTTTCCAATGGATATTTTAGATTCTCTATCTCCAAATAACTCTGATAAGGATATACATAATTAAACCAAAATGCTAAATAATTATCTTTTATATAATAGAGACTTTTCTTACTATTATCTATATTTTCAGTTACAGGCACTTCCCTTTCCAGTATATCCAAGTCTATCAGTTTCGATAAATAAGGACTCAGGCTACCAGAATTAAGTCCCAGTCTGGTTGCTATAGCTGCCATTTTTGTATCTCCGTTGGCTATGGATTGAATTATAGAAAAATACCTAGAAAGATCATTTATCTCCTCCTGGAGTAAAAATTTAGGTTCCGAATAAAGAAAATTATTGTTATCAAATATATTATTCTCTATATTCCATATAGGTGATCTATTTTTATTAAATTCCTGGATATATTTTGGTATTCCCCCGGTAATTGAATAAAATTCAATTAACTCTTTATGGGATTTTTCTGTAAAGAATTCATTGTAATAATCAAATTTAATGGGTTTC
>DAOUPY010000268.1 GCA_030625925.1 Fusobacteriaceae bacterium
ATCCATATTTCTTTTGAAAATAGGGCATCTCCAAAGTTCTTTGGGTAGAGTAAAAAGTATATGCCTATGTTTCTTATCGATAAGATCATTAGAAAGTTTTAGTGCCCATTTTTTAGAATAAATTTTCCCGCATGAAGTGCAAAATTTAGATTTACAAGTAACAGGGCGAATAACTTTATGAGAACAAATAGGGCAAGGAAAAATAGCCTTAGCAAAAGATTTCTCTCGACAATTAATAGAATCAAGGATAGTTTTTTTAATAAAGAGATAATAATCTCTATGTAAACCTTTAAAAAATTTAGAATATACCTTAAAAAATCTCTTTAAATTAGAGAAAGTTAAAATTTGTTTAAGTGTAATATTAGTATTCATAATGATATTATACCAAAAAAACCCCCAAGATGGGGGCAGGGGGTTGAATTAGGCGTTAGCCTATTTCTTGTTTAAATTTGAAGGGGAATTCGTGAATTGCCCATATGTATTATTATTATTATTATTATTATTTTCGTGAAAAGCGATCAAAAGGAGGAAGAAAATGGCACTGGCAAACATGGATATTCAAATACTGCCTACCATAGAGGGTGGAGAAAAGGAAAAATATACCGTAATAGACAGGGTGATAGAGCACATCATAGGAACAGGGTTAAAATATGAGGTAGGAGGACTGGGAACAACCATAGAGGGAGAGTTTAAGGATCTTTTGAGTATATTGGAAAAAGCCCAAGAAATTTGTTTCAATGAAGGGGCTGAAAGGGTAACAACTATAGCAAAATTTGATCATAAAAAAGAAGGGATAACTATAGATGAAAAAGTCGGTAAATACAGAAAAAAATAATTTATTTTTAATAAGTCTATTGGTATTAGTAGTGGGATGTGAGGTGATAATTAAAATCTTGGAGATACCCAGATATATTCTGCCAGCTCCTACAAGGGTAATTATGGCATTGTACAGTCAAAAAGAAGTTTTATTCAGCCATTCTTTGGTAACTCTTTTTGAAGCCCTAACAGGATTTATCCTGTCAATCTTTTTGGCTCTGATTATAGGAGGGATTGTATATCCATTTGAGAAAGTAAAAAAAATGCTATACCCATACCTATTGATCAGTCAGACGATTCCCTTGATAGCCATAGCACCTGTCATATTGATTTGGTTTGGATTTGGGATCCTGCCTAAGATAATAATAGTAATATTAATTTGCACCTTTCCCATACTCCTCAGTTTTTTAGGGGGATTAGAGGAGGTGGATAGGGAAATATTGGACCTATTTCAAGTTATGGGAGCCAGCAAAAAATATATTTTTATTAAAGTTATCCTGCCGTCAAGTCTGCCTAGTTTTTTTTCAGGAGTAAAAATTGCAGCGACTTATTCTATCATGGGAGCAGTAATAGGAGAGTGGCTGGGAGCCAAAAGCGGACTGGGAATATATATGACCAGAGCTATCAGCTCATTTAAAACAGACTATCTTTTTGCCGCTATAATAGTGGTAGTTATCCTTAGTCTGGGAATTTTTAAGGGGATAGAATATATTGAAAAAGCAGTGATGCCTTGGAGACAGGTAAAAAAATAGGGGGAAAGAATGAGAAAAAGAGTGATAAGTTTATTGTTAGTTTTAAATATTGTGAGTATATTCGCACTAGAAAAGGTAGATATAGTTTTGGATTGGACACCTAATACAAATCATACAGGAATCTATGCAGCCAAAGAGATGGGTTATTTTAAAGCAGAGGGGATAGAGGTGGATATATTACAGCCGGCCAATGGAACTTCTACTCAGTTAATAGCCACAGGAAGAGCTGATTTTGGTGTAACCTATCAGGAGGCTGTAACTTTCGCTAGATTAGAAGGCCTGCCTGTAGTTTCATTGGGAGCAATAATTCAGCATAATACATCTGGTTTTGCTTCACTGAAGGAAAAGGGAGTAGAAAGCCCTTCTGACTTTAAAGGTAAAAACTATGGCGGATGGGGATCACCGGTAGAGGAAGCTACTTTAAAGGAATTGATAGAACAAGATGGAGGCAGGGTAAGCGATATAAATATTCTTACCACTGGATCTATGGACTTTTTTAAATCCAGTGAAAATGATGTAGATTTTGCCTGGGTATTTGAAGGGTGGACAAATATAGAGGCTAAGTTGCAGGGGAAGGAACTGAACTATATCAGACTCAGAGACTATTCAGAAGACTTAGATTATTATACTCCGATATTTGCAAGCAGTGAAAAACTTATAAAAACAAATCCGGGATTAGTAAAAAAAGTAATGAGAGCCGTGAAAAAAGGATATGAATATAGTATAGAGAATCCAGAAAAAGCCGGGGAACTGCTTTTGAAAGAGGTTCCAGAATTAGACAGGAATTTAGTTATTGAAAGTCAAAAATATCTGGCTTCTAAATATACTGACGATGCTCCTTACTGGGGACGTCAAAAGCTGGAAGTCTGGGAAAGGTATCAAAAATGGCTATACAAAAATAACTTGATAGATGGGACTACAGATATGAAAAAAGCTTTCACCAACGAATTTTTAAAGGATTAAAAATAGGAGAGTTATGATATTAGAAATAGAAAAACTATCGAAAAAGTATGGGGATATAGAGGTGATAAAGGATTTAAATTTACATATAAAAAAAGGTGAATTTATTTCTATAGTCGGGCCTTCTGGATGTGGTAAAAGCACTCTTTTTAAGATAATTACAGGGCTTTTGACAGAATATACCGGCAGAGTCTCGATAGAGGGAAGCACAGTTAAAAATAAGGTTATCTCCTATCTGCCCCAAAAAGATCTGTTGCTGCCATGGAAGACTCTCTATGAAAATGCTGCGATACCTCTAGAAATAAGCGGGGTAAAAAAAGAACGTTGGGAAGAAATTATAAGTCCGCTAATTGAAGAATTCGGACTTTCAGGATTTGAAAATAGATATCCCCATGAATTATCTGGGGGGATGAGACAGAGGGGAGGACTTCTCAGGAGCTTTTTAATCGATAGCGACTTAATGTTATTGGATGAACCCTTTGGAGCCTTGGATGCTTTGACCAGGTCATCCATGCAGGACTGGCTTTTAGAAATTTGGGAAAGACATAATCACTCCATCCTGTTTATAACCCATGATATAGAGGAAGCCGTCTACCTTTCAGATAGGGTATATATAATGTCTGCCAGACCAGGCAGGTTTTTAGACGAGCTGGAGATCAAGTTTTCCAGACCGAGAAAAAAAGACGTTATCCTGTCACAGGATTTTTTAGAATATAAGAGAAAAATATTGGGAAAATTAAAATAGGGGGAAAAAGATGAAAAAAAGTATTTTATGGATTTTAATGGTATTATTAGGAGTAACAAGTTTTTCAAAGGAAAAAATAATGGTTTATGTACCTAGTTCTATGACCTTTCTACAGGATGAAATAGGTGAAGATTTCTATGAAAAAACAGGAGTAGAAGTAGAAATAGTAGGAATAAAAGGAATCCCTGCCAGATTAAAATTAGAAAAAAGAAGACCAAAAGCGGATATAGTTTTGGGGCTATCAGAGATAAATGTGATTCAGGCTAAAAAAGAAGG
>DAOUPY010000538.1 GCA_030625925.1 Fusobacteriaceae bacterium
ATTTATTATCAGATAAGAAGATAGCATTATTCTGCTGCCATCGCGGCGGAAAGGGGAAAATATTTGATCATATGAAAGAAGCATTAAAAGATAATCAAATTTTAGGAGAAATCGATTTTCAAGATCCACTAAAAAATAACACCGATGAAAATATTGAGAAAGCCAAAAATGGGCAGAAAATATAATGGACAACTTAGCGGTTTAGACCGCTGATATTGACGTATATCTTTGATAAAAAATTTGCAGGGGAATTAGTAAAAAAAGTTAAGCAGTGGCTTCAGTGGAAAAATTATATCCATTAAAAAAAACACGAAGGAATTAAATTAGAATCTGTTTGTTCCCCCGAAATTTATAGAAATATGACTAATATTGTAGATAAAATGATTGCTGTTGAAAGAGAGATTAAGAGTAAAGACATTTATTTGGGACTTCTCCAATTATTTATTCTCCCAGGTATTAAAAAAAAGGATTATATAAGTAATTTCACTTATATAGTCTCTTTTTTTATTATCTAAGAAATTATAAAACCCTAAATTATGCCTGTCTGAATGCAACGTCACGTTGCTTTTTTTATTCATTAGCCGTACACCCTTCCAGGTGATCATCTACCACTCCTACTGCCTGTAAATAAGCATAGATAATTGTAGTCCCTATAAATTTAAATCCTCTTTTTTTCATGTCCTTACTTATTTTGTCTGAGAGTTCTGTTTTAGCAGGAACACCCTCTAACTTTTCTACCCTGTTTATTATCTGCTTACCCTCTACAAAATTCCATAGATACTGATAAAAACTGCCAAATTCATTTTGAACCTCTAGAAATCTTCCTGCATTGTTTATGGAGGCTCTTATCTTCAGCCTGTTTCTGACTATCCCCTTATTATTCATCAGCTCTTCAAATTTTTCCTCCCTATATTCAGCCACCATATTATAATCAAAATTATCGTAGGACTCTCTATAGTTTTCTCTTTTTTTCAATATAGTCAGCCAGTTCAACCCTGCCTGGGCAGATTCTAAAATTAAAAATTCAAATAAGGTTCCGTCATCGTACACTATCTTTCCCCACTCCTCATCATGATATTTTTCATAGAGCTCATTCCCTATACACCAGTCACATCTTTTCATTCATTCCCCCTGTATGTTATTAAAAAAATCAATATCTATATCTATAATAGATAGATATTAATCCTGCAATTTAAAAAGAAAGCAGATATATTATCTGCTCCATTTTGAAATTTAAGACCTATTCACTTATTAGTATACCCTGTTGAAATTAATAATCAAAATAATTGATAAGAGAGATCTCCACTAAAAAATAACACCAATAAAAAATATTGAAAAAACAAAGAGATAGAGAGATAGCATAAAAGGAAATTTAATGAAACGTAGTAGATATAAAAGAAAGAAATACTATCCTATGTTTTCGAGGAGATCAGCCTATGAAACTTAAAAATTTTAAAATCAAAAATATACATATATACTTATTTTTATCCAT
>DAOUPY010000091.1 GCA_030625925.1 Fusobacteriaceae bacterium
GTGGATAAAAAACTAAAAATTGATATTTTAGGCAGTTGAAAAAGAAAACATTAAATTAAACAGATAAGAGTGGTATTTTTAATTGAAAATACCACTCTGATCTGTTTAATTTAATGTTTTTTTTCAACTGCCTAAAATATCAATTTTTAGTTTTTTATCTACAGGAGTATTCCCAATCCATAACCGGATCAATCTTTTACTGAACTGATCCCCTTGTATAAATTTTATCAATTTATTATTTTTATAAACTTCTACTCCTACACCTGGGATTATATTGAAGATAAATTTGTCCCCTTTTTCTATTTCTTCACTAAATGCAGACAAAAAAATGTCTATTTCATCTTCTAATTGCTCCATCTCTTCTTCTGTGGACGAACTTTTCAATTCAGATCGGAGAGCACTTTTTAATAGTTTGCGGTGGATCCAACTAGATACAATATCCAGGTGCATACTCTTAATGGTACTGGAGTTAACTATAGATGCTGCATCATTTGTAGGAGAAACAACATATAGAGAACCCACATATATATCTATAAAAAATTTATTTCTAGTTCCGGCACCATTTAAAAAAAGCTCCTGACCATGAACTTTAATTTTATCTTCTAAAACAAGGCCATTAACTATCTGGGTGTATGAAAATGTAGAAAGAATAAATAAATATAGGATAATTTTTTTCATAGAATACTCCTTAAAATTTTACTCAAAGGTGATCCCCATTATATGTGAATCATGATATTTACCGTCAGCAAAAAAGTTTTTTCTGATTGTTCCTTCCAATTCAAAACCTAATTTTTTATATAGAGCAATAGCACTCCTATTATCTTCCCGGACTTCCAGATTAATTTTTTTTATGACTTTGTTCTTTCTAACCCATTCAATAAGCTGAGACAGCAGATTATATCCAATCCTGTTGCCCCAATAATCTTTTAAAACACTTATCCCAAATTCACCTGCATGTGCAGTTCTTTGACTGCTTCCCCCTCTAAATTGAAGGTTTCCTATGATAATTCCATCTAATTCTGCAACGATGGAATACTGGTTGTTAGAATCTATAAAATTATGGATAGATTTAGTCTGGTCTTCTAAATTAAGGTCTAATTCTGACTCAGAAACCCTCAGATAAGTACTCTCACCTGCCAAAGTATTTCTATAATTTATAAATTTTTTAGCATCTCCAGGATCTATCTCACGAATTAAGTATTCTCTGTGGTCCTTTAAGTTATATCTCTTCATCAAACATTCCTCCAGATTAATTTTTATGACATTAACTTTGATTCTTCATCCTGGGTAAACTGGCGGGTATAAAGGGTGAAATAAGCCCCTTTTTTACCCATTAAAAAGCTGTGACCTCCTTCTTCTAAGATCTTTCCATCCTTTATAACTAAAATTCTGTCGGCATTAATTATAGTTGAGAGTCTGTGAGCAATTATAAAGCTGGTTCTTCCATGTAAAAGGATATCAGTAGCATCTTGAATTACCTTTTCACTCTCTGCATCGATAGAGGAGGTAGCCTCATCTAAGATAAATATACTAGGATTTTTTAGGATAGCTCTGGCAAAGGAGATCAGTTGTTTTTGTCCAGTAGAAAGATTGTTTCCTCCCTCTCCTACTTCCGTATCGTAACCATGTGTAAATTTAACAATGAAATCGTGTGCTTTCACTAATTTGGCTGCTCCTATGATCTCTTCAAATGCAGCTTCCCTCCTGCCGTAGGAAATATTATCTTTGATAGAGCCGCTGAATAGATGAGGAGTCTGAAGTACATAACCTAAGTTATTATGCAGCCAGCTTTGGGATCTTTCCCTATAGTCTATACCGTCTATAAGGACGCTTCCCTCTGTGGGTTCATAAAACCTGCACGCCAGATTTACAATTGTAGATTTTCCAGATCCTGTCTCCCCTACAAGGGCAATTGTTTCACCGGAAGATATCTTTAAGTTAAAGTTCTCAAGGATTGGTTCCCCATTATGGTAACCAAAATTGACATTTTTAAATTCCACATGCCCGTCTATTTTTTCCCAGTTATGAATTTTTTTCTCGCAGATATCCCCATACTTTTCTATGATCTCCTTAGAATCTTTAATCTCGAGATCTGAATGGATGAGTTCTAAGACCCTTTCAAAGGAAGCATGAGCTGACTGCATTTCACTAAAAACCCTGGAAAATTCTTTTATAGGGTCAAAAAACATAATGGTGTAGTTGATAAAAAGAACTAAGGTTCCTATACTAATAATTTCATTTAAAATAAAATTATTACCGATCCCTAAAACTGCCACAAGTCCGATACTATTCAACCCTATTATCATAGGAAGGTAAAGTGCAGTTATCATAGCAGCTCTCACAGAAGTTCTATTCATTCGAGAGGTTAAATTTTCAAATGCATGGGTGTTTTTTTCTTCATTTACTAGTACCTTAGATGTTTTTGCTCCCAAAATCCCCTCGTTGTATGCCCCGCTTATAAGGGAATTGATCTTTCTGACGTCTCTTTGTGTTCTCAGGATTTTAGTTTGAAAATAAATACTTATGGCAATTAAAATCGGGAGTAAAAAAATGAGGACTAAGGCTAGTTTGTAGTTCAGTTTAAACATCATGATTAAGATACCACTGAGAAACCCGATACTCCAGATCATATCTACGAATCCCCAGGCTACAATTTCTCCTATTTTTGTAATATCAGAGGTCATCCTTGCCATGATCCATCCATCGGCATTTGTATCAAAATATGAAAATGACTGATATTGCAATTTTTCAAAAGCCTTTTCCCTGAGGGAATACACCAGTGACATTTCGACTTTTCCCCCAAAGGAGATAAATACATAGATTAAAATTAATAAACTCATGCTGATGCCCATATATTTCATTAAAAATAAATTTATTCCCTGGGTGCTTCCACGGAGAATAAAATCATCTATGGCAATTTTTTGCATGACAGGAAGGTAAGCTTCCAAGCCAGAAATAATAATTATACTGATAAAGATCACAGCGATCTTTCCCTTAAAAGGTTTTAGAAATAATAAGACATTTTTCATGATATTTATAGATGATTTTTTATTTATGCTTTCTATCATAAAATACCTTCCTTCATTCCGTCTTCTTGGATCTTTAAAATTCTTTTATAGAGGCCGTCTCTCTCCTTTAACTGATTATGAGTGCCGTAGTCACTAATTTTTCCATCTTCTAAGATCATTATTTTATCGGAGTTCACGATAGAAGATATCCTATGAGAGATGATTATTGTTGTTGAAGAACTATGTTTTTTCTTTAATTCCTGTCTTATTAAAGCATCTGTTTCTATATCTACTGCACTGAGAGAGTCATCAAAGATTAATATTTTATGGTCATTAATAATGGTTCTAGCTATGGCTATCCTTTGTTTTTGACCTCCAGATAAAGAAACACCCTTTTCTCCTATTTGAGTTTTATATCCCTCTTTAAAACTTAAAATTCCTTCATGGATAGAGGCCGTTTTTGCAGCAGCAAAAATATCCTGGTCATCCAAGGTTTTTTTAGTGATTCCAATATTTTCTTTGACATTTTTTGCAAAGAGAAAGGTTTCCTGCAGGACTAGGCCAATATTTTTTCTGAGCCATTTTTTATCGATCTCCTTCAATTCTATACCATCAATTTTTATAGAGCCGCTGTCATAGTCGTATAATCTGACAATGAGATGGATGAGAGAAGATTTTCCGCTTCCCGTAGGTCCTAGGATACCTAGGGTTTCACCTATATCCAAGTTAAAAGAAACTCCATTTAGCACAGGTTTATCTATATAGGAAAATTTGACATCCTTAAAAACTATCTTCCCTTTAATTTCTGGTTTCTTTAATTCTTCATTTTTATCAAAATCAGTTTGATTATTTAAGATCTCTTCTATTCTCTCAAAGGAGATAGCTGCTTTACCAAAATCACTCAATACCCTGCCTAAATTCCTTACAGGAAACTCCAAGTGCCTTACATACATTCCAAATGCTATGACGGTTCCAATAGTAACAGATCCAGCTACAGCCCATTTAATACCCAAAAAAAGAACCAAACCCATCTGTAGAAAGGAAAAAAATGATGAAATAGGCCAATAGCAGGCAAATAACTGGATAAGCTTATAGGTGACATCACTATAATGTTTGTTAGAACACTGAAATTTTTTTATCTCTAAATCCTCGCTGGCAAAGGCTTTTACTACCCGGACACCGTGGATATTTTCTTGGAGGACAGTAGATAAACTGGCTTCAGCTTCATCAGAGATTTTAAAATGTTTTTTTACGACAATAAAAAAGTATAGGGAAAATATAAACATTAAAGGTACTATCGATAAAACAATCATAGAAAGTTTTAAATTTAAATTGATAAGTATGAAAAAAATTATTGTAATCATTAAAATAATATTTACGACTTCAACTAATTGTATGGCCAAAAATTTTCGAATTGTTTCAACATCGGAGGTGCATCTTTGGAGGAGATCTCCTGTTTCCATCTTATTGAAATAATTATATTTAACATTTTGAAGTTTGGTATAGAGCCTATCTTTGATACTTTTCACCATACCTTCAGATGCTATGCTGGATAATTTCCCTTTAAAATACAGACAAGTACCTTGAAAAACAGCAAAGGTGAATAGAAGGACAGCTGTATTTAAAAGACTCTTTCCCACAAGAAAATCCATAGATTTTTCAAAATAAGAATCAGAGATGCTGGAATTTTGTATGATGATATCTATTATATATTTAATGATAAGGGGATTCAGCAAAGAAAATATAGTAGCCCCGAAAACAGTAAGGGAGGAAAAAAAATATACTCTGCCATATCCTTTTGTATAAGTATAGATTTTGTTTAAATAATTCATTGTAACCTCCTCTTCATAAACCAAGTATACTATTTTTTACGATCCCTTCAAAGTTAAAAAAAAGTTCAAAGATAAAAAAAGAAGATTTAATAAAAAATCTCCCCAATTATTTTATTTATTTTGTTATCTGAAATAGAATAAAAAACTTCTAAACCACAACGTTTTCCTTGAATAATTCCAGCATTTTTTAAAATAGATAAATGCTGAGAAATTGTAGATTGTGGGGTATCAAGACATAGCTGCATATCCTTAACATTTGTAGCTCCTTCAGTGCATAAATTTTTGACTATACATAATCTGATAGGGTGTGATATAGCCTTGATAAGTTTTGCTTTTTCTTCGAATAGTTTAAAATTATTTTTATATTTTATCACTTTACACCTCACATTTGAATATTTGTAAATATATCTTAGAGTAAATTTAAGATTATGTCAATTTAATCTTAGAAATTGCATTGATAGGACAATTCTTACTACACAACCCACAGGAAATACAAGTTTCATCTATTTCATAACCAAAAGAAATATATGGTTCAATAGCTTTTATAGGGCAAATCTTTTCACAAAATCCACATTCTATACACTCATTTTTATTTATTTTATACATCTTAAACCTCCACCAGATATTATTATTTTTCTTTCTATTTAATAATTTTTAATTTTAATAGTGCTAGTTTAAATTTGTCTGAACCAGTACTCATAGGACAAACTTGACACCATGCTCTTGGTTTGAAGAAAATTCCAAAGATAATTCCAAGGATTAAACTACGGAACATCATTGTCACGATTACAGCAGAAATATCTATGTAGGAACCTCTAGCTTTATATAATGAAATGGAAAAAGAAAAAATCATCATTGTCAATAATAAATCTTTAAAAAAAGATGTTCTCATCCATCCGGGTAAATTATTATGAAGTGTGAACCTCTTTAAAAATTTACCAAGAAAAGAACCTCTTGGGCAGACATGGGAACAATGGACTTTACTTCTATATTTTATAACAAAATATAAAGGCATTAGCATACAGACAAGACCTAATATACCAAAATAGATATTAAATTTTGCTAAGGTAAAATAAGTTACAAGAAAAATCCAGCTCCAATTTTGTATTGATTTTAATTTTAGTAGTGACACTCTATTCATAGTTCAACTCCTTTTATATTTATATATTCAGATAATACGATATAAATGATTGGATGTCAATGTTTATATTTTTTTAGTCTTGTATTTAGAAATATCTTTAAAAATATTTTTAAGTTAGATAATAGTTGTGTATAATAAGCATAAGAAGAAAAGAGTTATAAAATAGATTTTTAGGAGGCTTAAAGATGTCAGCAGATATAATAGATTATGAAATTAAAGGTGAAGGAATCCAATTAGTGGAGATAGAGTTAGATCCTAGAGAGGGAGTGAGGGCAGAGGCAGGAGCTATGACCTATATGGAAGACGGGATAGACATGCAGACAAAAAATAAGGGTGGACTCTTTGGTGGTTTCAAGAGGATGATAACTGGAGAAAGTTTTTTCATCACAACATTTTTAAATGAAGGTAACAAAAAATCAAGAGTTGGATTTTCTGCACCATACCCGGGACAGATAATTCCTATAGACCTAAAAAAATTCAATGGAGAATTTTTATGTCAGAAAGACTCTTATCTGTGCTCAGCCAATGGAATAGATATAGATGTGGCTTTTACTAAAAAATTAGGAGCAGGATTCTTTGGGGGAGAGGGATTTATTCTTCAAAAATTA